>JAUQOX010000025.1 GCA_030550695.1 Gemmatimonadota bacterium
CTTCGAACGGGCCGGTGGGTACGCTGCGGGGTTCGCCACCGGGCTGTTGGGCTTTGCCCAGGTCTTCTGGGACCGCAATCGCCAGGCCATCCACGACCGGGTGGCCGGGACCTTCGTGATCCGTGACGGGGCGAAGACGCCGTGGGACATCTCGGAGAGGAAAGACACCCTGGACGGGGAGAAATCCTTCCATCCTTCCGACCTTGGCGGGCCCGCATCCAGCAGCCCTTCCCCCCCTTAAGCCCTGGCTGCCTCCAGATCGCGAAGCAGGGATCCGATTTGCTTCCTCCACTCGAGTCTCTCTTGAACGTTGCTCCGTCGGCTGGCGATCCAGGCCAGGACCTGCGCCACAGTGTACAGGGTCAGCGGGGTGCCCACGTCCATGCCCGGCACCTCCCCCCCAGCGCGCAGGCTGGCCGCGGAGGGGGGCTTGCCGTTCGGCCTCGTGATGACCTCGCCGTCCTGGCCGGTGGTCAAGATATGGTGGGCCCGAGCCGCCGCGTGGTAACCCCATCGGTGCCGCAACACCTTGTCCACCCAAGAGGCTACCCTCTCCAAGGTAAGGGGGGTGTCCAGCCACCGGTTGAAGGTCTCGCGATCGGCGGTGATCCCGGCCAGTCTCTTTTCGAGGACCTCGCGAATCTCTGCGACATCCAGGCCACGCAGATGTCGCCGGCGGTACAGCTGCCACTCTTCCCGCAAGACGAGGCCGTTGGAGCAAACCAGACGTAGCCAGACCAGGGTGAGGGAAAAGCAGGTGCTTCCGTCTACCGAGTTGACACAGTCCACGGTGGGCACCAGGAGCAGTCCGTCACCCGGGTCCAAAGCTTCCTCTTCCAGAGGAAGGGACAGAAGCATGCGCTCTCCGAAACGACTCATGGTAAGACGGACCGGACTGGAGGGCCGGTACGCCCGGAAGGTACCCAACGCCTCAACGACTGCCTCGACGACCTCGTGGTGCTGGATGAGCTGGTAGGTCGTAGAGACGATGCCCACGGGTACTGACACCGGATCATCCGGGACGGGAAGGCGAACTACGAGATCGTAGTAAGGGTTTGCCCGGGTCGGATGCTCTCCGGGGCTGGGGTTCTCCAGCGGCTTCCGCTGGAACCGAGGGAGGCGAGGAACCACCTCCATCAGCGGGACTTCTTCCATGATCAGGGGAGAACCGAGCCACGAGCCTCCGGTCCGCGAGGCGGAAGGCTCCGAGGGTGCCCCTCCGAGAAAGGGATTCGGAAACAGATGGAACACCATGGCGATCGACTCCGAATAGGGTTGGATTGCCTGGGCATGGTAGGGTTCCTCCGGCACCCGCCGTTTCTCGGAACCCAACCTACGGTAAGCGAACCCTCTGACAGTCGAAGACGGGAATCCTTTGGCCCTCACCAACCGAGCACAAAACGCCCGTGGCCCCCGTCGAAGCCTCCCTGGTCCAGGTCGAGGTTGGCGCCCAGGAGGAAGAATGCCTTCTCCCCGAAGCGCCACCCGAGATCGAGGCGGAGTCGGTGCTGGCAGCCTTCCAGGGGTTCCAGGCTGGGTACCCGGAGATCGCCCTTCTGCCGAAGGGTCCTGGCGTCGAAGGCCACCTCACCGTAGAGCCCCCGGGGTCCGTGGAGGACGAGATCCAGCCGCCCCTGCCAGCCTTCGTCACGGTAGCTGCGGAGCAGGCCATCCTCCCAGCGGTCCTCCCGGCGCCCCTCCCACCCCGCCACCCCCCGAAGCCGAACCCTCGGCGCCACATCGTGAAGGATCACCCCCCCCAAGGCCCCTTCCCCCTCCTGGAGGCGCCACGGGCTTCGGGGTGCCCCCGTGCCGTCCGGCCGCATTTCAGGTCGGTCGAGGGTCCCGCGGCGCCAGGTGCCGAAGGTGCCCAAAGTTGTCCCGGCAAGACCGGTCCATTGGAGAAGAAGGCCCCCGTAGGCGTAGCTTTCTTCCTGATCCCACGACTCCACGACGTCCCGCTGCCGCTGGACGCGGATGCGGGAGCGGGGGTGCATCAGCCCCCAGGCCTCCAGGTGCCAGTGGCGATGGGGGGAGAGGGTCCACAAGGTTCTTGCCGCCCAGGGGTGTCTTCGGTAGTCCAGCACGGTGTCGGCCAGGGCGGGGCCGACTCCCAAGGATTGGTACACGATGTCGGAGAAGGCATCCAACGCCAGGACAGCCACCGTCCCCTGACCCCAGTCGGTTTGCCAGCGCACCCCGGCCTCCAGGTCGGATTCTGCCTTGCGAGCCGTGAGCCACCCGTTGAGGAAGGCCCGGATCTTTCCCTGCTTGGCGAGATGGGCGAACTCGAGGACCAGAAGGTCCCTCCGGGCTTGGAGAAGGTCCTGATGCCAATAGCGGAGGCCGGCTATCCAGCGGGGGGCAAGGGGCACCTCGAGCCGGATATCGCCCTCCTGGACCAGACGGAGGTGACTGATACTGCCGGACCAGAAGCGGGCGCCGTTGGTCTCGACATACCAGAGGGCGTCCTCATCCAAGGGGAACCGGGAGGAAAGGAGATCCAGCTCGTACTCCGCGTCCATCAGGGGATGGAACCGTTGGAGGAGCCCCTGGCCGCCGAAGCGGCCGAAGGACGTACCTTCCCGGTCCAGGAGCTGGATGCGGGCCCGCTCCTCCCAAGCCTGTAGGGTGACACGGCTCGACCCCTTGGGCGGTGTCTGGGCGCCAGCCTCACCGGCCCCGGGGATCGCCACGCCCACAGCGAAGGGGAAGAGGAAGCGGAGAAGCCGCCGACGACCCATGCCAACCTCTGGAAAGCGGGGGCCCCCTGGGCAGCCCCTGAGAGTTTTCAACCCGCCCGGAGCCCTGGGGTGACCCGCCTCCGCCCCCCCCCCGGCCGGGTCCCTCCCCTCCCCGTTCAACCCTCCTTGCCGGTGGTCGGGATTCCCGCGCCCTGAGGACGGTCTCTTTCCCGGGGGGGCGGCCAAGGCCTCCCTTCGGCTTCCAGGATCTTCTTCAGGGTGTCCTTCACCCATTCCCTGGCCTCCGGGGGAGACAACACCTCGGCCTCCGGGCCGTACTGGAGCACATGGCGCACGAGCCAGCCCGGGTCGACCACACGCCAGTGTACGGTAACGCCTCCGTCGAAGTCCAGTTGCCCTTCTTCCCGTTCCACGATCCAAGGAGCGATCTTGGGAGAGTACCATACACGCACATGGCAGACCTCCCCCACCACGTAGATCCGCCCGCCTCGGAGATGTTCCTCCGGCTGGAAATCCCGCGGACGGCGGAAGCGCCGATGCGAAGGGACCGCCGCCAGCACTCGATCCAGGCGAAAGACCCGTACCGCCCGCGCCTTCTCGCAATGCGCCAGGAGGTACCATCTCCCTTCGGCGTGGGCCAGGGCGTAGGGTCGGACCCTCCGGCTTTCAGGGCTGGACTGGCTTTCGGGTTTGAGGTAGGTCAGAGTCACCTTGTACCGCGCGGCGATACACTGGGCGAGGGTTTCCCGGACTCCCAGGGGATCCGGGCGCAGATCTTGTAGCTCCAGTTTCTCCAGGGCCGAATAGGCCTCGGGCCGCACCAGCGCCCCTTCCAGGCGGCTCAGCAGATCGACAGGCCCGGGATCTCCGCCGTCGTCGCCCACTCGGTTCCCCTGGAGGAAGGGCATCCTGCCCCTTCCCTCGACCCGCCGCTGCCGGAGAGCGATGGCCAAGCAGAGGGCTTCCTCCAGAGAAAGACATGCGGGGCGCCGGAACTCGCCGGTGGTGAATACGCTCACCCGGCCCCTTTCCACCGCCACCTGGATCTCGCTACCGGTATCGGCGGGATGATAGAAGCTGCGGCTGAGGACCTGGGCCAGATCGTTCAAGAGGGTGTCTTCCGTGACGTCCAGGTCCTTGGCCAGCCGCTTGAGCGCGATGCCCCCGTCGCGGGAGGCGGCCGGCAAAATGTAGAGGATGCGCTCGAGCTGTTGGCCGGCGATGGAGGGCTTCGCCTTGGGTCCCACCCCGGCGGGTCCCGGCCTAGTCATGTTCCTGCCCCCCAGCCGTTTCGGGGTAGAGGGAGGCAACCTGCCGGGCCATGGTGAAGAAGGCCTCCCGCAGGGCGGTGGGCGACAAGATCTCGGCGTCGCCGGCCAGGGAGAGGACCCAGCGGAGGAAGGGATCCACTTGGCGAACCAGGAACTCCCTGACCGTTCCTCCCTCCCCCAGGTCCTCGACCAGCCTTCCGAATCCGTTCCGCTCGGCCCAAAGGGAGGTGGGAAAGGAGAAATGCACGCGGGCGGTGACCGCCTCGTCGGCGTCCCCGAGTTCCCAGGGCTTCCGGTCGCGATATCGGGCCATGACGTTCTCAGGACCCGGGGGGAAATCCGGTGTGTGGGGCTCCTGCTCGTGGATCCTCAGCCCCTCCATGCGGTCCACCCGGAAGACCCTCTCGGCCTCGCGGTCTTCGTCCCAAGCAACCAGATACCAGTGGGAATGCTGGAAGAGGAGACCCCAGGGCTGGACTCTGCGGCTCGTGGGCGTGCCCCGCCGAATCCCATGGTAGGTAAAGAACGCCCGTTTTCTCCGTTGGATGGCATCCGCCAGGATGCGGGTGTACTCCGCGGCCCGACGACTTTCGGGGGAAACGGCGAAGACCACCGGCGCCTGGCCCACGGCCTCGGGATCCAAGTCGAAGGTGATCTTTCTCAGAGCACTGCGGGCCGCCGCGGCCAGGGGAAAGGCCGGGACCCGGGAGAGGGCGCGAAGGCCTTCTACCGCGCTGAAGGCCTCATCGGGGTGGACCTGGACGGGCTCCTGGAAAACCACCGAGGCCAGAGCCGGCTGGGTCCGCCCCAAGAGCCGCAGGTAGGGCAGATAGAAGTCCTTTCGCTGGATGCGGTAGCCTTCCACCTCTTCCTGAAGGGCGCCCACCCGGTACCTCACCGTTTCGAGGGGGATGCCGAAGGCCCGCAACTCGTCCTTGTCCCGTTCGAACTTCCGCCGCACGCTGGCTCTGGTCCGCTCGTCTCCCTCCACCCAGTCCCGGGCGTAGCCGGGAATGCGCTCCATGAGCTCCTCCACGGACACGGGCAGCCTCCGCCCCACCAGGTAGGCGATGAGGTCGAGCCAGCGTTGCACCTTCGTGATCCTGTCGGGCATGGGATTTCCTCGGGAAACCGCCGTAGTCCATCACCCTCCCTTGCCACTCCCCCCTCGCCCCGCCCCGGAGCAAGGTCCGTCGGCCCGGCTGTCAGAACTCCCCTCTAGTCTAGAACGCGGCTCTGACGGTGACCAGGTCGGACGGTGCCCGCAGAAATCCTGGGAAAGGAGGATGACCATGATCGCAGTCCGGGGGCAAGACGGAGGCGGAAGCTGCGGGGAGAGGGTGATCCAAGAGGAAAAGGGAGAAAGGCATACTGGGGAGAAGCCTTCCAGGGGGCGAAAGAATGCCGTGAAAGGGATACGAGGGTTTTCGTTGCTCCGAGGGGCGAGGGTCCGTGCCCTGGGCCTTGCTTTGGCCGTCGGCCTCGTGAAAGTGGGGGACACGGAAAGGGCTTTCGGCCAGGTTGTAGGCCCCCAGTCCCCCCTTTCCGAACCCACCGGTCTCATGGCGGGGGCGGTGCTGGGGGCAACGGGGCTGATGACGGAAGGGGCTCTGGTCGGCGAGACAGGCCCGAGCATCACTCTGATGTTGGGGTATGCTTTGAGCCGCAGCATTGGCCTCTACGCGGCGTTCGGAGGGGCCGCCCTTTCGGGGGGGTATGAAGCGGACCCCTATGTCTTCTCGGATGCCGAGGCGGGGGCTCGGGTGGTCCTCGGCGGCCCGCGTCGGCGGGTTTTGGTTTACTTCGAGGCGGCGCTCCACTGGCTGATGGTCAGTTTCGATGACGTGAGCGGGTGGGATTTCGGCGGCACCTCGGTGTTGGAAGACCTGGCGGGCCGTTGGGCGTGGCGCAAGGACGAAGTGGGGGACGTGTGGGCGGGGGGAAGAGGAGTGTCCGGGGGGGTCGGTTTGTACTTCTTCCCGCGGAAGGATCTGGCTGTGGACGTCGGCCTCAGGCTGACGACGGGTGTGTTCCGCGTGGTCTCGGCGGCGGGCTACCGGGAGGACACTCACGTGGGCGCGGGAGCCAGCCGCCTGAGCCTGGGACTCTGCTGGTTCGGGGGCCGTTGAAGCCCGGGGGACCGGCCCGGGTGCGTTGGGCCAGCCCCCCAGGGGGCCCCTCCCCCTCACCTGTCCCAATACCTGCGTCTCCCCCGCCGCGGGCGGTGGATGGGGGTGCCTGGTGGGACGTGGAATGGGTTGTGCTCCTGCAGGGCCGTCTCCCCCTCGTCCGCCGGGAAGGCCGAGAGATGAACGAGCCGGGCTTCATGGATCAACTCTCCCCCCAGTACGTTCCCCGACAGGAGGCGGTATTCCCCCAGGCCCACGGTTTCGACCGGCACCCGGGGGGACCCCTTCAGCTTTCCCATGAAGAGAAGGGCTTTTTCGAGGTGGCGGGACCCCTCCCCCGGCACCTCCTCGTCCGGTTGGGCCCTGTTCTCGTTCCTGGGATCCCTCCCTCCCTTCTCCGCCGGCCCCGACCAAGGTGGGCTTGAGGGGGGCCGGGTCCGCCGCCGGCCCCTGGCCGCATCCAGCGCCAAGGCGTCCAGCACGTAGCCCGCCACGAGGCGCCGGTGGAGGGGGCGGTAAAGACCGGGCGAGCCGAGGGCGTCCACTCCGAGGATCTCTTCCCCCGCCAAGGCCAGGAGCCCCACCTGGCCTTCTACTGCCGGTAGAGCCGCAAGCCAGAGCTCCAGCTCTCCCTCCCTGTTGCGCGAAACCTCGTCCAGAGCGCCGGTGGGAGTGTTGACCTCCAGGAGATACGAGATTTCTCCCACCTCCTCCCAGACTCGCCCCTGGGCCGAAGCCAGATCATCGGGAGCAGACCTTCCCCTCTCCCGGAGGGCCATCTCCTCTGCCTGTCGGGGGTGGCGCCGTACCTTGGACGGGGAGAATGCGGCGGAGAGTCGGAAGTCGGGGGTGGCCCAATGCCATCGTCCTTGTTCCACGCAGGCCACGGGGATGGGGAGCGTCGTGTGGGGGGGAACGAGGATGGACCGGTTGACCATGCGGTTCTGTTTGGCGCCCACCAGGTGTTCCCCGTCCAGAATCAGAAGGGGCTGGTGCCCTCGGTTCACGACCTCCAAGGTGGGAACGGTCCCCCCTCCAAACTCGCGGATGACGACGGACCGATTCGCCAGGGCGTCGGCCAGAAGGGCGTAAGGGAGGGCCCGGTCTTGCTCGGCCACGAGGGGGAAGAGGGTGAAGGAGGAGTAACGTTGGGGAGCACCGAGGGACACTTCCAGCATAGCGACCTCCTCTCCAGGACCGGTGGGGGTTCCGGAAAGGGAAGATCGCTGGGGGTTATGACATCGTGGGTTGGAGGGGTGACGGGCCAGGGATCCGGCCCCGCCCCTCCGGGGGGCGGGGCAAGACCTGACGGGAGGTTCAGGCCGGGGCGGCTCCTTCGGCCTCTTTCTCCTTTTCTTTTTCCTTCTCCCGTTTGACCCCGGAGAGGAGGCGATCCATCAGGCCGCCCGCCTTGATCTTCAGCCTCCTGGGTCGAGCCTCTTCCCTCTTGGGCAGGCGCAGGGTGAGGATCCCGTCCTGGTAGGTGGCCTCGATGGCGTCCTTGTCCACCCCTTCGGGCAGCAGATAGCTTCGCTGGAAGCGTCCGAACCGGCGCTCGTTCAGCCAGAACCGGGAGTTTTCCTCCTTTCGCTCCTGGCGGTTCTCGCCGGACACGTTGAGGACGTTCCCCTCCACCGTCACCTCCAGGTCCTCCATGCGGAACCCGGGCGCTTCGATGGCGATGCGCACCTCGTCGTCCGTCTCCAGGACCTCGCTGGCGAAGGGCAGGACCCTTTCTTCCCAGGGGGTCCGGAACGCCCAGCGGCCCCAGGGGTCCAGGGACCAGCTCGAGGAAAGGCCCTCGAACACTCGGGAGACCATGCGGTCGATTTCCCGGCCGATTCCCAGAAAATCGTCAGCCAACAGCGGATCCACGACCGAGGTCGGCCGGCCAAAACGCCTCAGAACCGGAAGCATCTTAGCGCACCTCCTTCTATGGAACCGTGGTTGTCTCGGGAATCGTCCGCCCACGGCGGCGTCGTCGGCCTCTCCGGCGCCGAGGCGGAGGCCTCCGGTCCCGGGGGCCGTTCCTCCGTGGGCCTGTTCCGACCCCCTGGACGAAGCAACCGGCGTGCCAGGGGAAAGCACCCTGAGGCTGCCAAAAAGGGTGCCGCGTGGGGGATCCAGGCCCCCGAAGCCTGCCATCGTCCTGGCCAAGGTGTGTCAAAATGACACGCAGGGAGGGAGTTTGACAGAGGGGGAGGCGGGACCGGCACCGGGGCCGTCGGCAGGTCCCCTGAGGCGGAACTCCTCCGCCGCAGGCGTGGCCGCAGACCCTGGACAGCGCCGGGCCTCCCCTCTAACGTATGGCCCGGCATGAGGTTCCGCTCCGTCGGCCTTCCTCGGGAGGGGGGCGAGTTGCATGCGGACCCCCAGGGCACCCGTGCCGGCAGGGCCCCAAGCTTGGGGGGCCTGCAGCGCCGATCCGGGACGGGTACGCCATGGCCTTCGCCCCCGAGCATGAAGGTGGCCAGCAGCCCGATCCTTCGATTCCAACCCCCTCGGGCCGGCTAGCGGGGCGGCGTTTCCTTACTCGCTGAATCGTCAGGAGGGCGGGATGATCTCCGTGGAGGCGGTCACGAAACGCTTCGGTTCTCTCACCGCGGTGGACAACCTTTCGTTTACCGTGGCCCAGGGGGAAGTGTTGGGGTTCCTGGGGCCCAACGGTGCCGGCAAGACCACCACCATGCGAATCCTCACGGGAACCTTGGAGCCTGACGCCGGCCAGGTCCTGATCGACGGTGTCCCCATCCAACGGGACCTCAAGGCGGCCAAGGCCAGGGTGGGGTATCTCCCCGAGGCCAATCCCCTCTACGACGATCTCCTGGTGGCGGAATACTTGGAGTACGTGGGAGAGCTCCGGGGGCTTCGGGGGGCCGATCTCAAGGCTGCGGCCCGGGAGGCGGTGGAAGCCACGGGCATCGGGGAGGTGTTCTATCGTCCCATCGGGCAACTGTCCAAGGGGTATCGGCAGCGGGTGGGGCTGGCCGCCGCCATCCTCCATCGTCCGGAGATCTTGCTTCTGGACGAGCCCACCGAGGGGCTGGACCCCAACCAGCGGGTAGAGATCCGGCGGCTGGTGTCGGAGCTGGGAAAGGACCGGACCGTCCTGCTTTGCAGCCACGTCATGCGCGAGGTGGAGGCCACCTGCTCACGGCTGGTGATCTTGTCCCGGGGCAGGCTGGTGGCGGAAGGGCGGGTGGACGAGCTCCTGGCGGCCCGGACCGGTCGAGGGCGTTACCTGGTGGAGGTAGAGGGGGAAGGTGTGGTGGAGGCCCTCAAAGCCTTACCCGGTGTGACCGGTTGCGACGCCGAAGGGGTGAACGGCCGCGCCCGGGTGATCCTGGAAACCAGAGGAACGGAAGAACTGCGCCCTCGGATCTTCGCTCTGGCCCGTGACAAGGGGTGGACCCTTTGGGAACTCCACCGGGAGAAAGCTTCCCTGGAGGATGTGTTCCGGCAGCTCACCTCGGAAGGAGAGGAGGTGGCGTCATGAGACGTTCGGCTTGGACGGTGGCCAAGGCGGAACTCAGAGGCTACTTCGATCACCCCACGGCGTATATCCTGGTGGTGGCCTTCCTGGGCCTCTCGCTGTTCCTGACGTTCCGGACCATGTACGCTTCGGGGGCGGCCTCCATGCGCCCCTTCTTCGATCTGCTCCCCATCCTGCTGGCCATCTTCGTGCCGGCGGCCACCATGAGGAGCCTGGCGGAGGAAAAGAGGGGAGGGACCCTGGAATGGCTGTCGGCCCACCCCCTGGACGAGATCGACCTGGTGGTGGGGAAGTTCCTCGGGAACTGGCTTTTCGTGTGCCTTACCCTGGCGGGTAGCCTTCCCACGTCCCTGGGGCTCCTCCTGGTGTCGGAGGCCGACCCGGGGATTCTGATAGCCCAATATGTGGGGGCGGCTCTGCTTGCGGCCCAGCTTGTGGCCTTGGGTCTTTGGGCTTCGAGCCTTACCCGCAATCAGATTTCGGCGTTCATTCTGGCGGCTCTCCTGAGTTTTGTGCTCTTCCTCATCGGCCTGCCGGTGGTGCAGATCGGCCTGCCTCCGCTGATCGGCGGGGCCCTGGCGAAACTCTCGGTGGTTTCCCACTTCCAGAACGTAGCCCGAGGCGTTCTGGATCTTCGAGATGTCCTGTACTTCCTGTCCACGGGCGCCCTTTTCCTGGTTCTTAGCTGGGTCATGCTCCTCCGGGAGCGCCTGAGTCGGACGGGAGCCGATTATGGTCGGCTGCGCCTGGGTACCACGGCTGTGGTGGGGCTGGTGTTGGTGTTGAATCTGCTGGGGGGGCACATTCGCGGAAGGCTGGATCTTACCCGCGAGAATCTCTTCACACTGGCGCCGGGCACCCGGGCCATCCTGAGGAATCTGGACGATCTGGTCCAGGTGAAACTCTTCGTTTCCGCGGAGCTGCCTCCGGAGCTGCAGCTTCAGCTTCGAGACGTCCGCGACCTTTTGGCCGACCTTCGTCGAGCCTCCAACGGGAACCTGGCCGTGCAGGAATTGGACCCCGACAAAGACGACAAAGCGGATGAAGAGGCATCCTCTCTGGGGATCTACCCTATTGACTTCAACATTCTCCGGGACAACGAGTTCCAGGTGAAGCGCGGCTACTATGGGCTTGCTGTCCTCTATGCCGATCAGAGGGAGGTCATCCCGGTAATCCAGCGCACCGACGACCTGGAGTACCGGCTCGCTTCGGCCATT
The DNA here is from genome assembly GCA_030550695.1 of Gemmatimonadota bacterium. Taxonomy (GTDB): domain Bacteria; phylum Gemmatimonadota; class Gemmatimonadetes; order Longimicrobiales; family Gaopeijiaceae; genus JAUQOX01. Next base: position 10,816 of record JAUQOX010000025.1, read on the forward strand.
CAGAAGATGACCCGGCAGAAGAAGCCCACCGTGCTCTTCGCTCAGGGGTACGGTGCCAAGGCCGACTATGATCTTCCCGACTTCCGCAACGCCTTGGGAGACCGCTACACCCTGCGGACCCTCTGGATGGATGGCGATTCGTTGCCCCCCATTTCGCCCGACTCCATCCAGGTCGTGGTGGTGGCAGGTCCCACCCAGCGGATGGACAGTGCGGCTTTGACCCGCATCCGAGAGTATGTGAACGAGGGAGGTTCGCTTCTGCTCTTCCTGGAAGCGGTCCATCTCGATCCCCAGGGCGGATTCCAACCGATCCCGGTCTACTCGGGCCTCGAGCCCTTCATCGAGGAGTTTGGGGTTCACCTGGGCACTCGCATGGTGGCGGATCTGGCGTCGAATGAGAGGGTGTCCCTCGGCCAACGGGGTATCTTCAACATCATCGCTCCTTATCCCCTTTGGCCCGTTGTCCGGCGGGCATCGGACCACGTGATCACCCGCAGTCTGTCCAGCTTGACCTTGGGTTGGGCAGGATACCTCGAGATGACGGATTCGGTGGGTAAGGGGATCACTCCGCTGTGGCAAACCACGGAGGCGGGCATCGTCCGGGCCCTCGACCTCCCCTTGGTCCCGGATCAAGATTGGTCAGTTCCTCCCGATCAGTTGGGCGTCCGCACCGTGGCCGTGGCCGTGGACCCGGGGGCGGAGGATGGGGAGGGAAATGCCGGAGGGAAGTCCCGGACGGGGAGAATGGTGGTGGTGGCCGACCTGACCTTCCTGGAGCCCCAATTCGCCCGAGCCAATCCCCAGAACGCCGTTTTTGCTGCCAATGCCCTGGATTGGTTGGCGCAAGACGAGGCCCTGATCCGTATCCGCTCGAAAGTTCGTGTGCCTCCCACCCTGGCCTTTACCTCGGATTGGAGTCGGCACGCCCTGAAATGGGGGAACTTGGTGGGGGTGCCGGTGCTGTTCGTCCTTTTCGGGATCTGGCGAGTGACCGGGCGGCGGCGGAGGGCGGAAGGCCGTTGGAAGGAGGTGATGGCATGAGCGAAAAGGCTCTCAAGGTCCTGTTCGTCTCCCTTGCGGCTCTGCTGATCCTGTGGTTGGGAATCTCTCTCCTCGGGGGTAGAGGGGGGGGTGGGAGCCGGCAACCTTCCTCGGCGCTGGCGGGAGTCCTGGAAGGGGTAGAGCCGGATAGGGTGGAGGAGGTGCGGATCCGGAAATCCGGCTCGGACACCCTGATTGTCCTCCGCAGGCGGGAAGGCCAGTGGACGGTGAACGGATTTGCTCCCGATTCGGCGGCGGTGGCCGATTTCTGGTCGGCCCTGCAGAAGGCCGAGCTGGTGGAACTGGCAGCCAGGAATCCGGCCAATCACCGCCGTATGGGACTTGCTGCCGACAGCACGTGGGTCCTGGAACTGGTGGTGGGGGGGCGGGCGAGGACCCTGTTGGTGGGGAATCCGGGCGCCCGCTGGGGAACGGTGTACGTGCGACACCCCGAAGAAGATGCGGTTTACCTGTTGAAAGGCCATTTGCGCTCGGAGGTGACGAGGCGTCTGGACGATTGGAGAAACCGACGGGTGGCCCGGGTGGACACGGGGCAGGTGGCCCGCGTCGAGCTGGAACGGGGGGGCAAGCTCACCGTGCTGGTGAGGTCGGCGGAAGCCGACTCGGTGTGGACCAAGGAGAACGGGGATCGGGTGGATACCTTCAAGGTCTGGAATCTCTTGTCGGATCTGGCCTACCTGGATGCCAGCGGGTTCGTCGCTCCCGGTGATTCCCTCCCGCCGCGGGAGGGCTTTGTGACTGCCTTCAATCGAGCCGGAGATACCCTTTACCATCTGGAGATCGGCAAGGGGGGTGACCTGGACCGGTGGGCCCGCGTTCGGGGAGACACGGTGCTCTACAAGATCCCGGCCTGGCGGCTGGCCCGACTTCTTCCGGAGTCCTGGGATTAGGGGTGCTGCGACCGGCCCGACTTACGGGGCTGGCCGCCTTGGAGGGTAAGGACCATGCCCTTCCAGCGGCCCTGATGAAACCGCCCCATACTTAGAAGAGCCCGGGTGGCGTGACCTGCCAGAATCGCCAGCCAGATGTCCAAAGGCTCCAGCGCGGCCGAGGCCTGAAGGAGGGAACAGATCCCCAAGGGTACGATCACCTGGGAAACGATGGAGATGTGCAAGGGGCCTCGGGTATCGCCGGTCCCCTGGAGGCCCCCGGTGTAGACCAATGCCGCCGAGACGAAGATCCCCGAAAGGCTGAGGATCCGAAGCAACGCGGTGCCTAGCGCCAGCACCGTCGGGTCGCCCAGACCGAAAAGGCGCAGGAGGGTTTCAGGGAAGAAGAAAAAAACCATGCCCGCCACGGCTGCCCCGCCTGCGCTGAAGCGGGCCGTCAACTGCACGGCCCGCTCCACCCGATCGGGTCTGCCTGCTCCCAGGTTCTGGCCCGCCAGGGTTGCTGCCGCCCCGAGCATACCCGCTGCCGTCCAGGTGACGAAGGCGAACAGCTGCGTGTAGGCCACAGCGTAGGCGGCTTGTGCTTCGGCGCTCTTCTCCAGAGATCCGATGAAGGAGACCAGGAGCACGCCGCCCACGTTCATCACGATTCCCTGGAATCCGGCGGGTAGACCGAACTGGAAGAGCGCCCGGATGATGGGCCAATCGGGCCGCCAACCGGTTCGGGGGAAGGCCACCAGCCATGTGCCCTGCCAGACCTTCCCCAGCGAGTAGGCAGCCACCAAAGTACTCGCCAGGGCGGTGCCCAGGGCCGCTCCGGTGGTTCCCAGAGGGGGCAGGGGTCCGGCCCCGCGGATCAGGATCACATTGAATACCGCATTGAGGGCGGTCATCGCCACGCCGACCCGCATGGGGGTTCGGGCGTCTCCGGCGGAACGGAGGGCCGCGCTCACCAGAAAGAACAGAAGCAGAGGCAGACTGGAGAGAAAGAGAATCCGAAGGTAGGGGAGAGCTTGTGCTTGTACGGCGGAACCGGCACGGACGAAGCGCAGAGCGAAGGGTGCCGTGAGGTATCCCACAGGGGCCAGGATAAAGAGGCAAAGCCCCAGGGCGACGAGGAAGGCCTGGAGAACCACCCTGTCCACCGTTTCTTTATCCCCCGCTCCGGCGAACCTGGCCACCAGGATGCTCATGCCGGTGAATACGGACATCATGAAGACGATGACCACCACCCAGATCTGGTTGGCCACGCCGATAGCGGCATTGGCGGCGAACCCCACGAAGTGGCCCACCATGACGTGGTCTATGAAGCCTTGCACGCCGCCCAGGATGTTGGTGAGCATGGTGGGCCAGGCCAGCCTCCAGATGGCCGGGCCGAGAGGGCCTTCCACCAAGGAACGATCGAAGGCAGGGGTGGGAGGATGAGGGATGGGGAGTGACGCCCCGTCCCTGGGGTCCGGGGCGCCGTTGGCGGAGGTGAGCATTAGAACGCGGTGACCACCCCCATCACCAGGCGGGCCCGCTCCAGACGTGTGTCATAGCCCACTTCCCCGGAGAGCTTGAGGTTTCTTGCCAAAAGGTAGGTGGCTACTGCTGATACGCTCTCGTAGCTTCGGAGGAACCCCTGCTCCCCGCTGCGGAGAGACAAGGCCTCGCGGTTGGACTCCACGGAATTGTAAAGTCCGCTCAAGGCCCACTTGCCGTCCGGGCCTTGGGGGAAGACATGCACCTCCACCATGAGCCCTTCGGTCCGGACCTGGAAGGGATCCCGACTGCCGGCCCCGCAGCGGGGGTCCCCGGCGGAGCAGGTACGGAGGAAGAAGGGGTTCGAGTCGGTCCGCCGGAGGTATTGGGCATTGACTTCGGTCTTTTCCCCCAACGACAGGGTCAGGTCGGGGCCGAAGCTGAGATGGCGGTCCGTAAGGCCTCCGCTCTTCTCCTGGCCGGCATACAGGAACCCGCCCAGCCTCAGGGGGCCCGCGGTGTGCGAATACCGAACGAAAATGTTCTTGGCGCGGTCGGTGTCGTACTGGCGGTTGGCGCCGGCGGCCGAAAGACCCCGCCCATTGACCACCATGAGGGCGGCGTCGCCGTTTTCCCACGGGGAGAACGATGCAAACAACCCCCTCTCATAGGTCATATCGGCCCGCACATTTCCGATTCTGGCGCGGTACAGCTGGTAGTCTTCGTATTCCAGACGGAGCTCGCGCTTGAAGAGGGGATCGGAGACCTGAAACTGACCCACGATGAGGTCCACCCCGGTGCCGGCCACATCGGAGAACTGGACATAAGCGTCTTCCAGGCCGGCTACCTCCCCCCTTTCGGACAGGAAGAAATACAGGTAATAGCTGACCCCGTCCGCCACCTGGCCGCCGGAGAGGATCTTCATGAGCCAGGGGGTCTGTAGGTCCGGCCCCACCACCTTCTCCCCCTTTTGGGCGAGGGTCAGGAGGTACGCGTCCATCCGCACCGCGAAGGGCACGGGTCCTTGCAGCCGCAGGGACGGATCCCCCGTGGCGATGGTGTCCCGGGGCGGTTCCCCCCGGGCAAACTCGAAACCGTTTGCGGCGAACTGCTCTCCGAAGGCGCTGAGACGGGGAAAGGGCGCATGACACAGGGAACAGGAGACCTTGTACTTTCGGGCAAAAGCCGGGATGGCGACCAAATGGGTGGGTGGAAGAACCACAAAGAGGGGGAAGAGGGCGAGCCACCGCAGATTCCTCGGAGGTTTCGGGGTTGCAGCGCCTTGTGGTGTGTTCATCGTCCGTCACCTGGAGGTTGAGGGTGCATCGGGTTAAAGCCGTTCTTTCTTGCCCCGGCTCAGGCTCCAGACATAGGCGGCCACTGCCCTGATCTGGGCCTCGGAGAGGGAGGCTCCCCCCTTGGGGGGCATGACCACCCCGCCTTCGGAGGTGGTCCCCTTCTGGACCAGGTCCACGATCCCTTCGTAGGAGCCGTCGGTATGGAGCCACCGGCCGGTGGTGAGATCGGCCCCCAGGCCCGGGACTCCCTTCCCTTCCGGCCCGTGGCAGGCCACACACAGGCCGGGACCTCGAAAGATCTTCGCCCCTTCCGAAACCATCTTCGACGTCACCCCGGCGGGCAGGTCTTGGGCGGTCAACCCCTGGCCCGGCACGCCCAAGGCGACCAAGCATCCCAAGGTAGCCCAACACAGCTTCATGCGGATGTCCGACATGGTTCCTCACCTTTCCTTTCGTGGCCTCCCGTCTGCTCCCCGCCCCCTCGCCCGGGCCTCCCCCGGGAAGGGTCCCGTTCCCTCGGGTGGTCCCCGAAACCTCCGGAATAGACTGCGGGTGGCCCTCCCCTGTTAAAAGCTGCCCGGGGTTGCCTCAGCTTCTTCAGGGGGTCGAAGGACCTTCTCGAGGAAAATCCTCATCCTGCGGGTATGGGAGCCCTCCCAGTATCTCCGGCCGCAGGAAGGACAATACGCCGTCGCCCGCCGGGCCGAGGGGGGCTCGGGCCTCCCCCTTTCCGGGTCATGGGGGGTGGAGGAAACCATGGAGAATGGCTTTTCGGTGGGCCGGTTGCCGCCGGACGCTGCGGGCGGCGGGTCCGGAATCCCGCCCGTCTCCGGGGAAAAATCCTCCAGGGGCGTGTTGCAGCGGCTGCACCGGGTGAACGGTCGCAAACGATCTTGGAGGTGGAACCTTCGGAGGACGTCCCGGAGTTGGGCTTCGATACCCTCCGCCTTGACGAGGGTAATCCCTCCGACCCGCCACTCCTCCGGCAGGCGGCGGTCCCGGGTCAGGAGATGGCGGCCCTCCACTATACTCCTCCGAACCAGTTCTTCGTCGGGAAGGCCGGGGTCGTACGCCACGTCAAAGCCCAAGAGCCGCAGCCAACGGGCGAGTCCTCCGAGCATGGCATCGGCGAGGAAACGAGGCTCACCGGCCTCGGTGGGGGGACCGAGGCGTGGTTCCGGGCCTACCCGCGCTCCGCAGTTGCAGTGAAGGGTCCGGCCGAAGGAGAAGAGCGAGACATCGTACCCACGCCCACACCCAGGACACAGGATGGTCATGGCGGCAACGGCCTTGGCGAGGATCGCCTTCCTCGGCGGTGGGCCCTTACGGCATGGCCCGGTTTCCCCCTTGAAGTCCCCCCGCCACGTAGCGGGCTACGGCCTCATGGGTGGCAAACCAGACCCCCTCGTGGCCCTTCATGTAGCGGATGAGATCTTCCAGCATGACGATCCGGCTCCGATGCCCGATGTACTTGGGATGCATGGTGAGCACGAACAGGGTGCCCTCCCGGTAGGCCACGTCGAACTCCGCCTTCCAGATCTCCAGCACCTCCCTCGGCGTCATCTGGGGGCGAATGGCTTCGTAGCGGGAGAACCCGAAGTAGGGGTAATCGTCCAAGAGCCACTCCACCGGCAACTCCACGATCCCGGTGGGTTCTCCGTTTTCCAGGAGCTCGTAGGGCCGATCGTCGGCCATGAGGCTGCTGTCGTAGAGGAGCCCGAGTTCCCGAATGAGCTTGAGGGTGGCGGGGCTGAAGTCCCAGGAGGGCGTCCGGATCCCCACCGGGGGTTTCCCCACCACCTCGGTCAGGGTCCGGTAAGCTCGGTGCAAAAGCTCCCGTTCCACCTCCTCGGTGAGCAGGGAGTTCCGCTCGTGGATCCATCCGTGGAGTCCGATCTCGTGCCTGCCGGCGGCCACGATGGCCTGGATTTCCGCAGGGTGCAGAAGAGCCGTGACCGCCGGGACAAAGAAGGAGGCCCCAATCCCATAGCGGTCCAGAAGGTTCAAGATCCGAGGAACACCTGCCCGTGCGGCATATTCACCCCGGGAGTGCTCTCCCGGTGATCGCTGGCCGTCTCGGAGGGCGTTGGTCTCAGCATCGAAATCGAAGGAGAGGGCCACGGCCACCCGGGCTCCCCCCGGCCACACCGGAGGGGTGAGGTCCTTTCCTGCCCGGACCAGTTCCACCTCGGCCTTGATGTCCTCCAGGGTCCGCTCCCACGGCTGGGGGCTGCTTGGCTCCGAGACCTCCCTGCCGCCGCAACCTGCCAGAACCAGGAGCAGAAGGGGGCCCCGGAGCCGGCCCCGGGACCCCTGCCTGCTTGCGGAGATTCGGCAGCACGCAAAAGGCGTGCGCACCGGATTCGCCCTCCTACCGCTTGATGTTGGGGTTGTTCAGCACCTCGACGTCCGGCAACGGGAAGCACCGGTCGGAGCCGTAGGTGCCCCCTTTCCGATAGGGAGTACCGGGAGGAGGATCCAGGGGGAGGTTCAACCTCCGGATGTCGAAGAAGCGGGTGCCCTGGAGCCACAGCTCCCGGCGGCGCTCTTCGATCACCTGATCCCGGATCTCCTGGGCCGTTCCCCCCGGAAACGGATCCAGCCCTACCGCGGCGTGCAAAGCGTTGATGATGTTCACCGCCGTCTGCCCCCCCTGAATCTCCGCCACGATGAGCTGGGCTTCTTTGCCGGTGGCGATGGGGATGGGGCTGGCCTGGCTGGTGTACTTCCTCTGGACGTAGAGGGGAGTTCCATCGGGGTTGGTCCGCAACAGGCCCGAATGGGGAACGCGGGGATCGGGCTTACCTGCGTAAGTGAGGTTCCGATAGGACGGAGCCACGGAAAGGCTCGTTCCCCCGGCCGATCCTTCGCCGCTCTGAGCATAAACCCGATTGTAGCGGCGCGGGTTGGCCGCCGATGCCGTGGCGTTGTAGACAAAGTTCGCAGGAACGGCCTGAGCATCGGTGAGAGCCTGCTGGTTCTGGCCCAAGGCCAGGTAGGCCCTGGCCCTCCCCACCCGGGCCAGGTTGAGGATCGCCGCATCGCCGGCGGCTTGGGCGGCGTTGATGGCTGTGGTGAAGCGCTCCACGGCCCGTTGGATGACCGTGGTATGGGGCAACTCCTCCGACAGGTCGATGGCCACCGTGCAGAAGGCCTCACCCAACAAGAGATGAGAATAGCCCGAAAAAGCGGCGGCGGTGGCGATCATCTTTTGACGGTTCGGCACCTCCTGATCGGTCCATTTTTGGAGATGCTGCAGAATGTTGTCTGCCGACCACCTGGCCGTGGACAGCGGCGTATAGATCCCCAACCCTTCGCACCCCGACGTGCTGTACAGGGTTTCGCTGGGCAGCACGTTCCGCCGCTCGTAGGGCCAGCGGGCAGCCGTCTGGGTGGCGTCCAGGAACTCCCCGGCCATGACGGCGGACAAGGTGACATAGGCGCCGTAGGCACACTCGAAGTCGCCGATGGCGCCGTTCAAGAGAAGTTCCGCGTTGGCTGGCACGGCCAGTCCCTCGGCCGGAATCCGGTCCGGGGCGTCCACCTCCAGGAGGTCGTCGCAACCCAGGGTGACCATGGAGGCTCCTGCCAGGAGGAGAGTCCCAAAGGGGAACCACCGAGACCGCCTGAAGGATGGGTGGTTCGGCTTCGACATGGAGGACCCCCTGTCGTTTGTTGGAAAGAGGCTATGCGCAGACATGGTGACCTCCTCAGAAGCTCACGTTGAAGGTGACCAGGAACTGCGCCAACTGCGGCAACACGTTCTGCTCCCACAGGGAGAAAGCGCCTCCCCGGGTACCGGCGTTGAAGGTGGACTCGGGCTCCAGCCCCATGAACTTGGTCCAGGTATAAAGGTTCCGGCCCGCCACCGTGACGGTGCCCGTGCGGGCTCCGATCTTCTCCAGGAAGCGACTGGGAACGGAATAGCTCATGGAGAGTTCCCGGAGCTTCAGGAAGTCGGCCCTGTCCAGCATCACGCTGGCGTAGGTGCCCCCTGCCTGGATTTCTGCGATCCTCACCGGATCGAACTCCTGGGGGAACCAGTTCTCTCGGCATTCAGAGAAGAAGATGCACCGCACCCGATAGTTCCCGTCCAGCTTGGTGAAGCCGGTCTTGAAGTCGAACTGGGTGAAGAAGCGGAGGTTGTTGAAGAGGGTCAGGTTCGCGCTGAAGCCGCCCTCCATTTTTGGTGAGGTGCGGCCCAGATACAGATCGGGGGCCGTGGCGCAGGGTACGCCTTTCCCGGTGCCGTCGTCACAG
>JAUQOX010000215.1 GCA_030550695.1 Gemmatimonadota bacterium
CGCTCCGTGAGGCTTCTGGTGGCCTTCCGGCTATTGGAGCCGGGGGGCCTTTTTTTTCGGGGGGTTGGCGCGCGAGGGGTTCGAACCGGGGTTCGAGCCGGAGGGCCCCGGCAGAGCCGGGGCCCGAAACCTTCCCTTGGCTGGGCGGCGTCCTCTTTTGGAGCCGTCGGGGCTGCGCCGTCGCCCGCCCTTTCTTTAACGCTGTTCCCGCCTACCCTGTCTCTTGGGGTGACGAGCGTGGAAGGCTCATCAGGCGCGGGAGGAGTCCTTGGGGAGACGCCATCCCCCCTGGCATGGGCAGGGGCCCATGACACCGAAGAGGGAATGGGAACTCCCCGATTCCGATGGGGAGCTGGTTCAACGAGCCCGAAGGGGCGAGCAGGAGGCCTTCGAGATCCTGGTCCGCCGGCACCTGGGGAGAGCCCACGCCTTGGCGTCCAGCATCCTCGGAGACCGGGACGAGGCCGACGACATTTGTCAGGAGAGCTTCCTGTCGGCACTGAGGCGGTTGGATCAGCTCAGGGATCCCAGCCGGTTTCGCGGTTGGCTGCTTCGCATTGTGCGGAACCTTTCCCTGAACCATTTGAAGCGGCAGGGAAGGGCTGTGGATCTTCCCCTGATGTTCCTCGAAGGGATGGCCGGTGGGGAAGACCCGGAGCAGGACCTCAGGGAGAAGCGAGCGGAGGAAGAGCTGAGGGCGGCGGCGGAGAAGCTGTCGGGGCTTCCGAAGAAAGTCTTCCTCCTACATGAACTGGAGGGGATGGAACATAGGGAAATCGCCCAGGTCTTGGGGATCACAGCAGGCGCCTCCAGGGTGCATCTTTTCTTGGCCCGGAAGATGCTGCGTTCGAAAATTCCCCGCCCCTCAATGGAGGAAGCGGTATGACTGACATGGACCGAGAGCTGTCGTCCTTCGCTGGTACGGAAGGGGATGGGGATCGTTTCGAGCGGCTCGTGCAAGCCATTTTGGCGGCTGCCGAGCCTGAGCTGGCCAGGCGGCGCACCGAGTTCCTTCTGGTGAGTCAGTTCGATGCGTGGAGTCGTAAGGTCCTGGCCGCAGCCGCCATGCTTGTCCTGTTTTTCGGATCCCTCCTGCTCCTGGCGGGGCGGGGTCAGGCGGCAGGGTCCGACGAAATACCCCTGCTGGCCGAGGTGGTCCTGCCGAGTCCTTTGGCCCTGTGGATGCGAGCGGAAACCGAGCCGACCCTGGTGGAGTTCGTAAGGACCCTCGAGGAGGATTGGCGATGAAGATCGAGGGGAGGGTGGCGGCTGCGGTGGTGTTGGGAGCCGTGTTCCTGGCAGGGGGGCTCGGGGGGGCGGCGGTCATGAAGATCCTCCAACCGGAGCCTCGGCCTCGCTGGGAATGGAGGGGAGGTGGGCGGGAGGGTTCTGGCGGGCCGGTTCCGGATATGCGGAGGAGAACCGCGGCGTGGCCCCGAGGGTTTGCCCCCATGACGTTGAACGAGCACCTGGCCGACGCCCTCGACCTCACGGAGGAGCAGCGGGTGGAGGTGCGGCGGATCATGGAGGAGAGGGCGGCCCGGTCGGCGAAGCTGTTCCAGGAACTGGAACCCCGCCTGCGGGCTCAACTGGACTCTGCCCGGCTGGAGATTCGAGCTCTTCTGAACGAGAAGCAGCAGGAAACGTTCGATCGTTTCCTGGAGCGGGAACGGGATCTCTTCCAAAGGCGGATGCCACGCCCCGACTCGACCCACCCTCCGGGGAACCGACTTCCGGGCCCGCCCCCCCCCGGGTGAAAGGCTTCCTCTGGCTGTCTCCCTCCCTGGGTCCTGCGGACCAGGCGGCCGGCTCCTTCAGCTCCCCCCCAAGACCTGCGCCAGGGTGCTGAGAACGATCTCTTCGGTCAAGACGGTAGGTAGGAGATGGGGTTCAGCGCCCGCCCCTCCTTTATAGAGGACATAGACCGGCACCCCCCCCCTTCCCAAAGCTGCCAGAGCTTCGGTGATATGGGGATCCTGGCGGGTCCAATCGGCCCGAAACAGCGCGACATTCCAGGTTCGGAAGGCTTCTTTGACCCGGTCGCTGGTGAGGACCAGCCTCTTGTTCACCTGGCAGGTCAGACACCAAGCTGCCGTGAAGTCCACGAAGACAGGGCGACCCTGGGCCACGGTGCGCTCCACGGCTTCCCGGCTGAAGGGTTGCCAGTCCTCAGAGCCGGACGCCGTCGGAGGTTCTTGCCGGCTTCCCATCACTGCCGAGGCCCCTGCAACTGCCACGAGGAGAAGCGCCATCACCCGGGCTACCCGGCCGCTCTTGAGATCGGTCCGGTGCCAACGTCCTACCAGCCATCCCGCGGCGGCCAGGAGGAGGAGGGTGACGAGGAGATAGGCGGTTCCACCCATTCCTGTCTGAAGGCCGAAGACCCACAACAGCCAGATCACGGTGGCGAACATGGGGAACGCCAGAGCCTGTTTCAGGCTTTCCATCCAGGGCCCGGGTCGGGGTAGGCGGCCCACCCAGGCGGGAGCCCAGGAAAGCACGAGATAGGGGAGGGCCATCCCCAGCCCCAACAGGCTGAAGACGAGGAAGGTCTCGGCCGACGGTCGAGCCAAGGCGAAGCCCAGGGCTGCTCCCATGAAGGGAGCTGTGCAGGGAGTGGCGATGACGGTGGCCAATACCCCCGTCGCAAAAGAATCCCATGCCCTGGTGGGGGCACCCGTACGGCTCCCCACGCGGGTCAGCGCAAGCCCCACCTCGAACACCCCCATGAGGTTCAACCCGATGGCAAAGAACAAGGATGCCATGAAGGCCACGAAAAGGGGGGATTGCAGTTGGAACCCCCATCCCAGTTGCTTCCCACCGGCCTTCAAGAGGACCAGGAAAGCGGCCAGCAGAAGGAAGGAAGCCATGACCCCCAGGGCGAAGAGGGCACCGTGCCGGCGGATTTCGCTCCGGTGGGCCCCGGCCTGACCTGCCACCCCGAGGATTTTGAGGGACAAGACGGGAAAAACACAGGGCATAAGGTTGAGCAGAAGGCCCCCGAGGAACGCGAAAAGGAGCGCAGGGACCAAGGTCAAGGCTGTCGAAGCCCCACCGACCGTGGCAGCGGTCCTTTCGGCCGAGCCTGTCTCGGCGGGAGGGGCCCCCTCTACGGGAACCTCCACCTCAAGGGCCCTGATTTGCCCAGCCTCGTCCCAGAAGCCTCCCGTCTCGTCCAAAAGGATGCCGGCAAGGGTGGCCGACGCCCTGGAGGCATAGATGGACCGGGTAAGGTGGAGAACCAGGGTGTCTCCTTGGCGGGTGTGGACCTGGGCCTTGGCGTGATCCAGCACTTCTCCGGCAAAGGGGAAGAAGTACACAGAATCCGGAGGCCGCCGACCCGGCACGGCACTCCAAATACGCAAGAGATAACCCCCATCGGCCACGGAGGCAGACGCCTTCCAGCCTTCCACCGGTCGGGGGAGCTGGGCCCGGGCCCTGGCGAACAGCGACTCCCAGCGGGGATCGGCTTCCGGCGGCCCGGGACCGACGGGCAGTTCCAGAGAGACCTCCTCGTGGGCGGGGAGGCAAATGTCCGCGCACACCAACCAGTCCACCCGCGCCTTGAGGGTCACCGACCTGCCGGGGGGGAGATGGGAGGGGGGGGTCACCTCCACCAGGAGGGCCGGATCCCCCGAGTAGCCGTAGTCGGTCAGGGTCACGGCTTCGATGCGATGGGGGATGGGCCATTGAACCGGCCCCGCCTGGAACCCTTCGGGCAATTGCCAGCTGACGGTGGTGGGAATCCCCGAATCACCGGGGTTTCTCCAGTAGTTGTGCCACCCTGGTTCCAACTGGAACCAGACAGCCACGGTAAAGGGTGTTCCGGGCTGGAGGCTCTTCACTTCGGAAACGAGACGGACGTCGCTGTGGGGGCTCGTGTCGCCAGCCTGGGCAGAGAGCATGGGAGCTTGGAGGCCCACAGCCAGGAGGAGCCCCTGGAGACATGGGAACCGGAGCCGGTATCGCTTCCCCGGCTTTTCGCGCCGTGCGGTGGGGCCGGTCCTGCCGTGGGCCGGCCGACGACTCGATGTGCCTGCGATGTCCCTTCGACCCCTTTCCCCTTGCCGAAGCGCCATTGGGCCTCCCTGGTTCCCGTACCGGAAAAGGGGGCGACTGCTGACGCCCCCATCCCCTTACCGTTCTCGGCCTGGCATGTTTCCTGCCCCCTGCAAATCACGCAAAATAGGCAGTGGAGAAGAGAAAGGAAGCCGGGGGGGAGACTTCTCGGGATGCATGAGCTGAGTTTGGCTCAGGAGATTTGCCGGATCATCCGGGAAAAGTTGGGGGAGGCGGGATGTGGGTCGGTTCGGGAGGTGGGCCTGGAAGTGGGGGAAAGAGCAGGGGTGGAACCCGACAGCCTGGCCTTCTGCCTGGAGTTGCTCTTGGCGGAGCCCCCTTTCGAGGGCGCCCACTGCCGGCTGAACCGGGTGCCTGGAAGCGATCTGGCGTTGACCTATGTGGAGGTGGCCGATGGCGATTCGGCGGATCGAGGTCAGGGAGAAAGTCCTGGCGCGCAACAATGAACTGGCGGCGGAGGTGCGGCGTCGTTTGACGGAGGCCGGCGTACCCGCGCTGAATCTGGTCTCCTCGCCGGGAGCGGGGAAAACCTTGCTTCTGGAAAGAACCCTGGAGGCTCTTGGTTCCGTGCTCAAGATCGGGGTCATCACCGGAGACGTTCAGACGGAAAACGACGCCCGGCGCCTTGCCCGATGCACCGACGCCCTGGTTCAAGCCGTCGTTACAGGGGGGGGGTGCCACCTCGACGCCCTCCAGATCCTCACGGCTTTGGAGGCCATCGACCTGCATCGGACGGACCTTCTCTTCATCGAGAACGTGGGGAACCTGGTCTGTCCGGCAAACTGGGATTTAGGCGAGACAGCAAAGGTTGTCGTGTTTTCCGTGGCGGAAGGGGAGGACAAACCTCTGAAGTATCCGAAGGTCTTCGAAGAGGCGGATTATGTGGTGTTGAACAAGATCGATCTCCTCCCCCA
>JAUQOX010000216.1 GCA_030550695.1 Gemmatimonadota bacterium
AGGTGAAATTCGTGATCAGCATCGCCGACACGAAAATGAGGAGCAGCTGTCCCATCACGCCGCCTCCTTCCTCACCTGCGTTCGCACGCTATGGGCCCAGTGCCGGATCTCCTTCCTCCCGGCCTTTCTCCCCTCCCACCAGCCCAAGAAAAGGAGGATGAAGCCAAGGGTGAAGAAGCCACCCGGGGGACTGATCATCACCACCCAGGGCTCGTAGTGCTCTCCGAACAGGGGAATGCCGAAGAAGGTCCCGTATCCGAGGATCTCTCGGAAAGCCCCCATCAAAGTGAGGGCAATGGCGAAACCGGCGGCGGTACCGGCGGCATCCAAAAACGCTCTGCCTACGGGACGCCGTGAGGCGAACGCTTCCTGCCGCGCCAAGATCATACAATTGACTACGATGAGGGCAATGAAAGCTCCCAAATCTGCATGTACTACCGGCGCCACCGCCGCTAGCACCATATCCACAATGGTCACAAAGGTTGCGATGATGAGAATGTAAGTAGAGATACGCACCTCGGAGGGAATCAAAGCTTTCAAGCTCGAAATCAGAAGGCTGGCCCCCAGCAGAACGAACGTGGTGGCGGCCGACATGGCCAGGGCATTCACCACGGTGTTGGTCACCGCCAAAGCGGGGCAAAGCCCCAAGAGCTGCACCAAGACCGGGTTTTCTTTCCAAACTCCCCGGAGGAGATCCTGCTGCGGGGTAGTCTGCCGCTTCATGGCAAGTCCCTCCCCCCGGACGCTCCCGCCTGTCCATAAGCCGTCAGGAGGTCCTTCATGGCCGAGATCCTGTCGTTGATGATGCGAATGATCGCCCGGGATGAGATCGTAGCGCCGGTGATCATCTCCACCTGGTTGGCTGCACCCGTATTCCGATCGGGCTTGACCCCTTCCAGCAAGGCTTCGGCACCCCGGAACTCGGCAACGAAGGCCGAGTCCTTGACGATCTTGTCTCCGAGGCCCGGCGTTTCCAGGTGCCGCAGCACCTTCATGCCCAAGACCCGGTTCGTAGCGGGATCGTACCCGAAGATCAGCGCAATGATATCCTGGAAACCGAAGCCCTCCGCCTCCATGGCGAAGCCCACCGGATGCCCGCTCTCGTCGTAGCCCAGGAAGACCCTTTCAAGTTTGGTAGTGTCCAGGCCGGCGGGCACCTGCGCTGCCGGGACCAGCCTATCCTGCACCACAAAGAGGCTCTCGAACTCGTGGGGGTGATGGAGAACCTCCAGCACCGCCTCCCTCAGGACTTGCGCTCGATAGGCCAAGATGCGGGGCTGGCTCCATAGGTAAACGAATACCAAGATGCCGCCGGCGATGGCCCCCGCCACGGTCAGGGTCAGAAGCAGGCGAAGGGGTCCTACCTCCTTCCTTGCGGGGATAGCAACCGACGGCGTCTTGCCCGCCGGCCGGTCTGGCGCTTCCGAGCCCGGTTTTTCGTCAACCTGAGGGAGGGTCCAACGACGGCCCTCCCCGCCACCCATCCCCACCGGGAAGGCACCCGTGCCGGCTCCCCCCCCCTGGGGAGTCAACAAGTCACGGTCCGAAGGCAGGGGCGCACCCGCAGGCTCCCGAGAACCGGCGCCGCTCATGGCTTCGGCTCCTTCCCCCCCTTGGCAACACCATGCCCGAAAACCCTGGGCTGGGTGGCCCGATTGATGAAGGGAACGAAAGCGTTCATGAAGAGAATGGCATACATGACCCCTTCCGGTAGTCCCCCCCAGACCCGTATAAGAACCACCAGAATGCCGATGCCGGCGGCGAAGATCCAACAGCCTAGATGGGTTACCGGCGAGGTGACCATGTCGGTGGCCATATACACCGCCCCCAACATGAGCCCACCGCTGAAGAGCATGAAGAAAGGCGGAGGAAAGCGTGCCCCATCCACCAGATAGAGGATCTCACTGAAGACGAAGACGGTCAGAAAGATCCCCGCAGGGATCCGCCAATTCAAATAGTTCCGCAACGCCAGATAGGAGCCGCAGAGCAAGATCAGGACGCCGGCGGTTTCTCCCAGAGAGCCTCCGGTGTTGCCCACCATGAGGCTCCACAGATCCGTCACCTCCCCCTCGAACTTCCATAAGCCCAGAGGGGTCGGTGCCGTCACTACGTCGGGGGCCTCACCTCCCTGCAGGGGCAAGGTGAAGTTCGCACCGCGCCAAGCCGCCCATTCCATCTCCGTGGAGGGCCAGGTCGTGATGGCCGTGGGAAACGCCGCCTGGAGAAAGGCCCGGCCGACCAGGGCAGGATTGAACGGATTCTGCCCCAGCCCCCCGAACATGAGCTTACCGAAGCCGATCCCAAAGGCGCCTCCCAGAAAAGCCATCCATAGAGGGAAGCCCGCTGGGAGGCAAAGGCCCAGGAGAATTCCCGTGATGGCTGCAGAACCGTCCTTCAGACTGCCCTTGGGCCCGAACAGCCACTCCACCCCCAGGGCACCTGCTGTGGATGCCGCGAGGACGACGATGGCGCTGGGACCGAAGAAGTAGACCGCCGCGCCCATGATGGGCACCAGGCTCCCCACCACGTTCCACATGATCTTCGGCGTGGAATCGGGAGATTTCAGATGGGGAGCCGCCGTGAGGAGAAGACGGTCCTCCGGCGGGGTCGAAGCCGGACGATCGTTCATGCCGCCTGCTCCTTCTTCCGGAGCCGGCTCAGTTGATACTTCGCCAGGGCGAACATCTGCGACAGAGGGATGTTGGAGGGGCAGACGTAAGAGCAGGCCCCGCAGAGCATGCAGTCCCAAAGGTGCGCCCGATCCGCCATCTCCTGATAACGCGCCGTCTGGGCCAAAGAGCCCATGAGAGAGGGATTGAGGAACATCGGGCACGCGTCCAGACAATGGCCGCATTTGATACAGGGGTATACCTGCCGGATCCGCGCCTCCTTGCGGGTGAGAGCTACGATCCCGGTGATCCCCTTGGTTACCGGAGCATCCAGGTTGGGCTGGGCGCCCCCCATCATGGGGCCGCCGGTGATCACTTCCGTGACGTCCTCGGTGAGCCCGCCGCAGAACTCCAAGACATCCCGGATTTTCGTCCCCACCGGAACGATGAGGTTGGAGGGTCGGCGTACGCCGGGGCCGGTGACGGTCACCACCCGCTCGATGAGCGGGAGGCCGGTCTCGAAGATTTCCGCAATGCAAGAGATGGTGCCCACGTTCTGTACCACCACCCCCACGTGCATCGGTAGTTTTCCCGAGGGCACTTCTCTTCCCGTGACCGCCTTGATGAGCATCTTCTCCGCACCCTGGGGATACTTGACCGTCAGGCCGATGACTTCGGCGTTGAGATCGGGCGGCCGCGTCTTGCTCAAGATTTCGATGGCGTCGGGCTTGTTCTTTTCCACCCCGATGACAGCCCTCTGCACCTGGAGCGCCTTCATCATGATCCGCACACCAAACCAAACCCGGTGCGGAAACTCCACCATGGTGCGGTGGTCGGTGGTGAGGTAGGGCTCGCACTCCGCTCCATTCACCAACAGGAGCTGGATGGGGAACTCCTTTGGGGGAAGGAGCTTCACATGGGTCGGGAAGGCGGCACCCCCGAGTCCCACCACCCCCCCCTTTTGGACCCAGGACACGACCTCTTGCGGGCTCAGGCCTTCCCAGCGGGGGATCTGCCGCGGGCGGGGGATCTGGGGGGAATACTTCTCCACCTGGATCATGATGGCTTCCGCCATCGTCCCGTCCGGATGGGGCCACCATCCCACCTCCACCACCCTCCCGGCCGCCGAGGAATGGATCGGCACCGAAACGAAGCCGTCGGCTTCCGCCACCTTGTCCCCCCTCTCGACCCAATCCCCAGGCTTGACGATAGGCTTGGCCGGCCTACCGGCATGCTGCCGGACCGGAAGAACGATCTCGTCGGGGAACGGCATCCGACGGATCGGCACCTGGTTCGTGAGCTCCTTATGCTCCGGCGGGTGAACGCCGTGGCTGAAGGTCAGTTTTCGCCACATGCCGACCTCAATTGAAGGGCTTGGCCCGCTCGATCCACTTGTCCAGGTCCCTCTCCTTGGGATTGAGGGGCATACCGGGGTGGATGATCTTGGCCGGACAACGTTCCGCCGCCTGGACCAATTCCGCGTAGGTCCCTGCCTTGGGATCTTTGATGTACGCCTGCTTGTTCTCGTTATAGGCGAACATTTTCTTGTTGATGTTGATGCACTCGTTGCAGCTGGTGCAACGGGCCGTCTCGATGTACGGCTCCATCACCAGCTCTTCCTCTTCCACGACGGCTGCCGGGGCTGCGGCCGGAGCGGCTGCAGGCTGAGCTGCAACGGCCGCTACCGGACCAGGAGCCGGCGGTGCCGCTACTCCACCGCCACCTCCGTCCCCACCCACCAGGGCCAGGGCCTCGGAGGTCAAGGTGATGGGCTTGAGCCCCGGGGTGGTGGCGGCGCGCTTCAAGACGTCGGCCACCGTATCCGCGCCTCCCCGGGAAGCGTTGATGAGCCCCTCGGCCATACGGCGGGCGATGATCTGCGGATAGGTGGCCTTGAGCTCCGCCAACTTCGCCTCGTACTCCGCCCGCAGGGCAGCGGCCCTCTTCTCGAACTCCTCCTCGAGCTCGTACACGATCTGCTGCCGGACGGACGGTGCCACCTTGTAGCCCGCAAGCTCGCGAAGCTGGTCCCAGAACAGCAGGCGGTCTTCGGCAAGGGCCACCATCTCCATAGAGCAGGCCATCCGCTCCAGCCTGCCATCTTTTCCCAACATCCAGATGAACGGAGTCTTCCCCTGCCGCTCCTCTTTGGAAAGGTTTACGAATTCGTGGAAGGGGACCTGGTCGTCCTGCCATTCCTCGCGCTTGATCTTGCGGAAATGCTTCTTGAAGCGCCCTTCCGTCGCCGCCCAGTCAGCGGTGGTGAGGGGTAGCTCCATGACCTTTTCGTTCCCCTCGTCATCCTTGTATTTCAGCTCATAGGTGGGCCAGTCTGCCTCGATCTCCGGGTTGCCCTTGAGATCCACGCA
>JAUQOX010000217.1 GCA_030550695.1 Gemmatimonadota bacterium
GACGTCCACGGCGTTCATGGTCACCAGGTCGTTTCCGGCATAGGCCCCCGACGAACTCACCATGAAGGAGCCGCTGGCCGCACCACTCACCACGATGGTGGCGCTGTGGAACGTCCCCGCCGTGTCCGTGCCGTTGGAGCGGACGAAGTTCGCCCCCAGCTTCAGGGTGATCCCGAAGGTGGAAAAGGTGACGTCCTGCTTGCCGTCGGTGGTCACCGACACGGTCTGGGAAGCCCCGGTGCCGCTCTGGGTCAGGGTGACGCTGTTGCCGTCATCGGCGTCGTTGGTGATGGTGTAGGTCCCGGCGGCCGTGCCGTTCAGCTTCACGTCGTAGACCCCTGTGCCGGCGCCGCTCCAGGTGCCCCCGGAGACGTAGGTTCCGAAGCCTCCGGCCAGGAGGGTCTGTCCGTAGAAGGTGGTGGTGTTCACGATCCGGTCCAGCTCGCTCATGAGCTGCTGGTACTCGGCGTTCAGGGCCGCCTTGGCCGCTCCGCCGTCGGGCCCCGAGCTGGCCGAGTTGGCCTGGGTAGCCAGCTCCTTCATGCGGTCCAGGATGGCGGAGATCTGGGTGGTGGCGCCCTCCATCACCTGGAGGATGGAGTTCGCCTGCTCGGCGTTCTTGGCCGCCTGTTGGAGGGAGCGGACGTCGGCCCTCAGGGTGTTGGCGATCCCCAGGCCCGCGGCGTCGTCGGAGGCCTTGTTGATGCGCAGGCCCGAGGAGAGCCGGCCGATGGACTTGCCCAGAGCCTCGCTGCTCAGGGTGAGCCGGCGGTGCGCATGGAGCGCAGCGACGTTGGTGTTGATACGCATGGGAGGTCTCCTTCCTTGGGTGTTCCTTCCGGAGCGTCCTTGCTCCTGGAGCGTCCTTGCTCCTCGTGCGGACCGGCCCCATATCCGACCGCTGACTGGCAGTATCGGCGGTTCCTCGGAGAGCTTTAGTCCTTCCCGGCCGGTGTGGGGACCCGCAGGCGCCAGGCCGTCGCATCCACTGGCAACTAAGGGTTTCCCGCTTCCGTCCGATACTGGAAGGGGCCGGGGAAGAGGCGGGGCTTCCGGTCCTGCCGCCGGGCCGTAGGGATGCGGTGTTGGAGCCCCATCACCAGAGGACGAGAGGAACCCAGTGACCCCCCCCTTGCCGAGGACACACATGGTCGAGGAAGAGGAGGTGGGGACCGATGTGTTCGTGGCCCGTCAGCCCATCTTCTGGGCCGACCAACGGGTCATGGGTTATGAACTCCTCTACCGGGGTAGCCGCTGGGCCACCCATGCGGAGGGGCGGTCCCTGGAGGCCATGTCCTCGTCGGTTTTGGTCAATGCCCTGTTGGCCATCGGCCTGCACGACATCACCGGCGGCCACGTGGCCTTCCTGAACCTCCCCCAAGACCTCATCCACCCCGACATCGCCGACCTCCTGGACCCTTCCGAAGTGGTCATCGAACTTCACGAATCCATCCGTCCCACCCCCCAGGTGGTGGCGGTTTGCCGCCACCTTATGGAAAGGGGGTTTGTCCTGGCCCTGGACGACTTCCAGTTCCGGGACGAACTCACTCCCCTCCTGGAGCTCAGCCAGGTGGTGAAGCTGGAAGTGCTGGGGAGGACCCGCCAGGAGCTGGAAGAGGTCACCCGGCGCCTGGCCCCCTACAAAGTCCAGCTCTTGGCGGAAAAGGTGGAAACCGCTTCCATGCATGCCCTGTGCTGTGAATTGGGATTCGAACTCTTTCAGGGCTTCTTCTATCTCCACCCGGAAACCCTTACCCGGCGGGACCTCTCCACCGAATCCGTGGCGGTGGTGCGCCTTTTGAACCTGCTGCGGGACTTCAACGTCACCGACCGGGCGGTGGAAGAAGCGTTTCGGGCGGACCCCGGCCTTTCCTACAAACTGCTACGCATGGTGAACTCCGCCGCGCTGGGCGGGCGGGGCGTTACCTCCATCGAGCATGCGTTGCGCCTTCTGGGTCGAGAGCCCCTTTACCGGTGGCTCTCCATGCTGCTGGTGGCCGACAACGGCGATGCCACCGGGACCCGAAGCGAACTGGTCAAATCCTCCCTGCTCCGTGGCCGCTTCTGTGAGCTCCTGGGCGACGAGATCCGGGGCGCCGCAGTCCGGGGTGTCCCCTTGGCCGGCACCCTGTTCCTCATCGGTCTCTTTTCCCGGATCGACGCCCTACTCCGGATGCCCATGGAGGATATCCTCAAGAGGATCCACCTTTCCGAGGCGGTACAGGATGCCCTCCTGGAACGAAAAGGGGTCGGGGGTACCTTGTTGAAGGCGGTGGAGGCCTACGAGGCGGCCGACTGGGAAAAGGCCGAAGAAGAGGTGATCCCTCTGGGATTGGCGCCCCAGGCCCTTCCGAACCTCTATCTAGAATCCTTGGCCTGGGCCGGGGATCGGATGCAGTTCCACGGGGGGTGAGGCCTCTCCACCGGGAGAAACATTCCGGCGCCTTCTGATGTGAAGGCATCTTACCCGCAAGCACGGGGCAACCGTAGCAGCGCCGCGCATGCCCACCACATGCCAGGCATCTTACCCCCAGACACGGGCGGTCTTCCTCTCCCGATGGTCGGCGTCAGGCCCGGGGAGGGGCTGGGGCTGGGGACACTCGATCAAGGCGTGCCCAGGACTTCCGCGATCTCCCGGAGTTCGAAGGGCTTGTGGAGGCGCGGCCGGCCGGTTCGAAGGACGAAAGCTTCTGCCGTGTCTTCCTGATAACCGCCGGTCATGAAGATGGTGCGCTCCCGAAGGCGGGGGGCCACGTCCTCCAGACGTTGGTAGAATTCCAGCCCTGTGGTCCCCGGCATGTCGATATCCACCATGATCCGGTCGAAATCCCCTTCCGCCACCAGGTCCAGGGCAGAGGCCCCGTCTTCCGCCTCCACCACGGAACATCCTTTCTTCTCCAGGAACCTTCGGAGAACCGTGCGGACCATGGGGTTGTCATCCACCACCAGCACCTTGAGTTGACCCGCGCTATCCCTGCTTACCCGCACCGAGGGGGAAGGGGTGGGGAGACGGACGTCCGGGTGGGACGAAAGGAGACGTTGCGACGGGAAGGCCACCTGAATCCGCGTCCACAGCCCGGGCCTCCGCTCCAGGTGCAGCGTGCCCCCTCCCGCCCGCAGGAGTTCCTGGGCCACGGCCAGGGCGGTTTCCCCCCCCTCGCCTTCCCCTCCCCCATCGTGGGAGAAGGCACACCAGAGGCCTTGCCCCTCCTCCCAGGTGCGAACGCTCAGGGTGCCTCCCGCACCACCCAGCTCCCTCCACACGTACCGCAGCAGCCAACCCAAGGCGCTTTCCAGCAACCTGCGATCGGTTCGGATGGCCGGAAGGCCTCGGCCCAAGAAAGGAAGAACCTGGATACGATCCTTCCGAAGCTCCGCTTCCATTTGGCCGAGGAGGGAGCGGAGGACCTCCGACAGGTCCACCGCCTCCTCCTGGTCCTCCCGGTCCACAAGGGCCATGGTCCTTTGGACGAGGTCCCACCGGCTCCCCCTCCCCTCCCCTCCGGCTTCCCAGGACTTCGAGACCCTCAAGGCAAGTTCCAGCAGAAAGGCGCCGTCCCCACCCGCCTCCCGACGAGCCTCCCCCTCGGCTTTCCGCAACAGAAGGGCCTGCCCTGCCGCCGGTCCGCCCCTTCCCGACGGCAGGGGAAGAACCCCCACCTCCAACCGCCTCCCCTCCAGCTCGGCACCCAGACTGCGCTCCCGCCAGAAGGTCCCCGGCAAAGCTGATCCCAACCCTGCCAACACCCGCCCCCCCGGCAGCGAGCGGAGGCACCTCCCTTCCAGGGGTCCCCACCCCCATTCCGGAAAGAGAGAGAACACCCCTTGTTGCAGGACGATCCGTTCTTCCCCGTCCACCACCAGCAGGGCCTGGGCACCCCAGCCGGCCCCTGTAACCCTCAGGGCAAGAATCTCGTCCAGGACGTGGGCTGCCACCCGGGAGAGGTAAGACTCGAGGAGCGGCCCGAGGACGGGCCCCCTGTTCCCCCCTGGGGTCGCCTTCGCCCCCTCCCCCTCCTCCGCGAATGCCGCGACCAGCCACCCCAGGGACCCGTCCCAACCGGGAAGGGTTTCCGTCCACAGGCCCCGCAACCCCTCCGCCCCCATGGCCACCGCCAGCGGCGGCCACCGCCCCATCGCCTGTTCCCTCGAGCAGTACCCCGCCTCGGGGCGCCCTCCCCTTCCCGCTCCGAAGAGGGCGGTCACAGCCCGGCACAGCTCCAAGGAAAGGCCCCGCCTGTAGAGGATCTCGATCTTTTCCCCGCCCCCCCGGAGAAGAACCGCCACGCCCTTCCCCCCACGCTCCCGGACACAGGCTTCCGCCCCCCGTTCCAGGAGACTTCTGAGGGTAAGGAAAGGCCAAGCGTCCGATGTCATGGCCCTGCCCCTTTCCCCGGCTGCAACAGGGAAGTGGGGGGGCCGCCCCCCACCCCCCGGAAGGAGGCGTTGCCCGGTGCGTACTCCTCCATGACGAGGCCCTCTTGGAAGGGCAGGAGAAGGGAAATCCGTCGGTTCCGCGGATCCAGAGGGTTCTCCCGGATCTTGGGTTCCCGGTCGGCGTGTCCTCGAACCTCCAGGACCTTTTCCGCCGGCAGTCCCCCTCCCAGGAGCGCCCGGCGGGCGGCGTTGGCCCGGTCCACCGAGAGTTCCCAGTTCGAGTAGCTCGTCCCACCGAAAGGAAGGGCGTCTGTGTGTCCTTCCACCACCACCGGATTGGGAAGGCTTCGGAGTTCGGGAGCGATCAGGGCCAGGATGGCCGACATGGCCGGCTTCAGTTCCGCCGAAGCCTTGTCGAAGAAGATCTCCCCCTGCCCCGTCTCCATGAGTTCGATCCGAAGCCCCTGATCCGTGACCACCACCTCCACCGCGGCCTCCATGCCCTTGAGGAGCCCGGCTTCCTTTACCTTTTCCCGGATCTCTTCCGCCACCTGCTGGAACCGCTGCCGTTGCTGTTCCCGGGAAAGGATGACTGTGC
>JAUQOX010000218.1 GCA_030550695.1 Gemmatimonadota bacterium
TCCCATGCTCCGGGGAACCCCATGCACGACCCGGGCTCTCCTCTCGGCCCGGGGGACCGCGCTCAAGCTGCGGGTCCACGTTTTGGCCTCGGGAGGACTCCGAGCGGTGGGCGGATACGTGGGGGTAGGTCAAGCCAGGCCGGAGTTCCTGAAGAGGCTTTTCCGGGAAACCGAGTTGTCGTTCCTCGGGCTGAGAGCCGAGGTCCGCGAGTTGACCGCTGCTGGGATTCCCACATTCGTGCGAAATGTTTTGCTGAACTCTTCCCGCGATTACCCTGTGGCCGTCATGGCTCCACGGGAAGAAACCGTGCCCCCGGCGGCCCCATACCTCCTGGATCCCGAGGAGATCTCGTCGGAGTTCTTGGGCATCGCCCATCTCTGGATCATCGACGAACATGCCACCACCTTCACCCTCACCGACAGCGTGGGAGACAAGCGTCTATCCTGTTTCTGGGGCGCCCTCCGCATCTATATGCCCGGGTTCTCCAAAGCCGACAGCGGATTCGATCATCCTCTTCTCGTAGCCGATCGGGTCACCGATGAGGTCCAGAGGGCGGGAGTCCTGGGACAGGTAGCGTGGGCCATACGCCATCGGATTCCCCTGAGGTCCTTCGTCGACGAGGGCCAAGGCGAGACCGCCTCGGCTCCCGGGGAGCCCCATGGAGTTCCTACCCAGGAGCCGGAGAACGTTACAAGGGGTCCAGCGGTTTCCTCGGGACTCGGCCTCGTCCCCTCCGCCGACGACAGATCGCCCGTCTCCGCCATCCCCGAGGCCGGCAACCTTCACGTGGTCGAGGCCCTTCTCGGCAACATTGCCCACCAGCTTGCGGACCTCACCCGCCTTCAGGAGCAGCTCCTGGACGCCGTCACCCAGCTCCGCACCGCCACCGCCGTTCGCATTGCCCACGCCCGGGCCTTGGATCGCCGCCTCGCCCGCGTGGAGGAACTCCTCTCGGGGGCCGGGCCGAAGCCTGCCACAGCGCAACAGGAACCCACCCCGGCCTCATCCTCGGCCATCCCCGCCCCGGAGGACGACATCCAGATCAGCCTGGCTTCCCTTCTGCGTAATGCGGCGACCCTTTTCGAGGAAGACCTCCTCATCCTCGACTCCGCTATACGATCCGCCGAGGAGAGTCCCTTCGAAGACCTTCTGGAAGTATCTGTGGTTCTCAAGGCCATGGCCGAGATGGCTCGGAGGCGTCAGTCCGGAAGACTCGGCGTTCCCATGCGGGAAGCCTTTGCAGAGCTGGGGATCGACTATCGGGGGGGGATTTCCGAGACCACCTCCAACAAGTTGCGAAGACAGTTCCGCGCCCTCCTTCCCGACGGCTCGGAAGTGAACTGCTACGAACACATCGCCCTAGGGAACAGCTACGACCCCAGGCATTGTCTGCGGATCTACTTCTCTTCCCGCGTTCCCAGGGAGCCCCGCTTCGTCATCGCCCACGTGGGACGCCACCTGGATGTCCTCAGCACCACCTGAGGTGAGGGATGAACGCCTTCCTTGCCGCAACGGACCTGGACTGGTTCGAGTTCCTGTCCCGACAGGGGACTCTCGATGAAGTGAACTTTTGGTATCCGAAGCCATGGGGAGGGCACTTTCAGGTCCTGAAAAGAGGGGAGCCGCTCCTGTTCAAGCTGAAGAGACCCTACAACGCCATCGGCGGGGGAGGTTTTTTCGTCCACTACACCGAGCTGCCCCTCTCTTTGGCCTGGAGCACCTTCGGTCCCAAGAACGGTGCACCTAGCCACCTGGAGCTGTGGCGCAAGATCACGAACCTCCGGCGGGAACTTCCCCGCCCCGGCCACGACCCCACCATCGGATGCGTGCTGCTGGCCGAGCCCTTCTTTTGGCCTCGGGAGATGTGGATCCCCGACCCGCCCGGCTGGAGCGCGAGTATCCAAAGGGGAAAGTCCTACCACCTCAGGGAGCCCGACGGCCGATGGATCTGGGAGCGGGTGGTGGAGCGGCTCCAGACCCCTGCCGGTTCAGCGAGTCGGGCCAAAGAACGCCCGCTGCCCGCCGTGCTTCCGGGAGGCTTCGGAGACCCCCTCCCCCACACCCCTCGCCTCGGCCAGGGGATCTTCCGCGCCGTGGTCACCGACGCCTACCGGCGCCGCTGCGCTGTAACCCAGGAGAAGGCGCTTCCTGCCTTGGACGCCGCCCACATCCGGCCCTTCAGCGAGGTAGGGGAGCACCGGCCGAGCAACGGGATCCTCCTCCGCTCCGATGTCCACCGGCTGTTCGACGCCGGCTACCTGACCGTCACCGCCGACTACCGCCTGGAAGCCTCTCGGCGCTTGACGGAAGACTTCGACGACGGGGAGAACTACCGGAAACTCCACGGCCGACGGATCTGGGTTCCCGAAGAGCCGGAACTCCGTCCGGATCCGGAAGCCTTACGCTGGCACAACGAGGCTCGGTTCCGGGGCTGATCCGTTCGGTTTGAGGGTGGTCTGCCGACGGTCACCCGTGGGACTTGCCGTCCCCCAAAACCCCTATCGCGAGTATGGGATCCGCCTCTTCCGGGGCCGACCCCCGAGTGTTGAAACAGCTGATGATGGGCAGCGACCATCTCGTGGGCGGCTCGGTTTCCCCTTTGCCGCTCTGACCGTACCGCAAGTGTTGATCCCGGGCGGAGAAAAACCCTGCCGTTATCGGGGACGCTGACTCCTTACCTACCCTCACCAGTCCTTCCAGCTGTACACGGCCGGCCCCATCGCGACCGCCTGACTTCCCGAGCCCGGATGGCAGAGACGGCACCCTATTCCCCCTCCTTGGACCCGACAACGTCGGCATCGGCCAAAAATCGGGCGGTGAGGGGAAGGCAGGTCAAGAGACCACGATGGCGGCTTTGCGGCGGCAGGCTTGGGCCGGAATTCGGGACCCCTGAGGCCAGCGTCCATGGAGCCGGCCGCCCCGCCGAGGCCAGGACCATGGCCAACAGGATTTTCCTTGCGCCAGGGGAATCCCTGACCTAATATTCCGGCTCAGGCTGATCGGCGCCTTTCCTGTAAAACTCACCTCCACGGGAGGGTCGGTCATGAAACGCATCAAGCCGACTTTGATTCTCCTTTTCTCCGCTCCGGTCGTCTTCCTGGCGGCCTGCCGCGACCAGCCCACTCCCTTCCAACCCCCGACGGGGCGGGAAGAGGTGGTCCCCACGCTGGGCTTGGCTCAGCCCGCCCAGGTCTTGGCCGACCGTTGGATCGTCGTTTTCGCAGACCAGTCTCGCGATCCGGGTAACGTGCCGGAAACGCTGGTGGCTTCCCTGGGTGGTCAGCTCCACTACACCTATCGCCATGCGATCAAAGGGTTTGCCGCCACCTTGCCGGCGGCAGCCGTGGAGGCGCTTCGGCGCAACCCCCTGGTGGCCTACGTCGAACCTGACCAGATCGTGGAGGCCTGGGAAACGCAGACCAATGCGACTTGGGGGTTGGACCGGGTCGATCAGCGGTCGCTCCCCCTGGACGGAACCTACACCTATGCCTTCACAGGGAGCGGGGTTCGAGCCTACATCCTGGACACCGGTATCCTCTATACCCACCAGGAATTTGGGGGGCGGGCCGTATTCGGCTTCGACGCCTTCGGCGGCGACGGCAAGGACTGCAATGGGCACGGCACCCACGTGGCCGGCACGGTGGGAGGTGTCACCTACGGGGTAGCCAAGGCCGTGCAGCTCGTCTCGGTCCGGGTTTTGGACTGCAACGGCTCCGGCACGGTCAGCGGTGTCATTGCGGGCGTGGACTGGGTCACAGCCAACCACGTGAAGCCGGCCGTGGCAAACATGTCTCTCGGCGGCGGAGCCAGTTCCTCTTTGGACGCGGCGGTGGAGAATTCCATAGCCGCTGGCGTGGCCTACGCCGTGGCCGCCGGCAACGGCAACCGGGCAGGGAGGGAAGATGATGCCTGCAAGTATTCCCCGGCCCGGGTGGGGCCAGCCATGACCATCTCCGCCACCAACTCGTCCGACGCCAAGCCCAGCTGGGCCAATTACGGTGACTGCGTGGACTGGTTCGCACCAGGGGTGAGCATCACGTCGGCCTGGCATACCAGCAACACAGCCACGAACACCATCAGCGGCACCTCCATGGCCACGCCTCACACGGCGGGTGCTGCTGCCCTGTACCTCGAGGCGTTTCCGGGGGCCGGTCCTCTCCAAGTGAGGGACGCCCTCTACCAAGCCTCCACGAAGAACGTGGTCACCTCGTCCAAGAGCGCCAACAACCACCTTCTGTTCACCCTCTTCGACGGGAGCGGAGGTGGGTCTGGGGGCAACCAGGCGCCGACGGCAGACTTCACTTTCTCGTGCAGTGGCCTGGAATGCGCCTTCACGGATCTCAGCTCCGACAGCGACGGGTCGGTGGTGGCCTGGAGCTGGACTTTCGGAGACGGTGCCGCCTCCACGGCCCAACACCCCACCCACACTTATGCCGCCGGCGGGACTTACACCGTCTCCCTGACAGTCACCGACGACCAAGGGGCCGTCTCCACGGTCTCGAAGAACGTCACCGTTTCGGAGCCCTCCCCTGAGGGGATTACGCTGAGCGCCACCGGCTACAAAGTCCGCGGGCGCCAGTTTGTGGACCTCCTATGGTCGGGGGCGACGTCGAGTCAAGTGGACATCTTCCGAAACGGCTCGAAGCTGGCCACCGTGGACAACACCGGCTCCTACACCGACAGCATCGGAGCCGTGGGGGGAGGAACCTACACCTACAAAGTTTGCGAGGCGGGAACGTCGATCTGTTCCAACGAGGCCACGGTGGTCTTCTGAGAGTAGGCCTTCCTTCGGAAAGAGGGACACGAGAGGGGGTGGCGGGCCTATCCCGCCACCCCGTCCCCCATGGGCCTGGGTGGACTTGAACCACCGACCTCACGCTTATCAGGCGTGCGCTCTAACCACCTGAGCTACAGGCCCTTGCCTCGATAAACCTACCCCCCTCCGCGGCGGAGTTC
>JAUQOX010000219.1 GCA_030550695.1 Gemmatimonadota bacterium
CCCGACCACCCCCCTCCCACCCCGCCCCCCCGAAAGCCCCACCGCCACCTACCCCCCGTCCCCCCTCCCCACCCAGCAGAAAGGACTCCGTAGCCAGGAACCCCCCCTCCGGCGAGCGGGCCCCCGCCAAGATACGCCCTTGGGGGTCCCGGACCTCCCCAAGGGCATTCACCACGGCCAGGGCACCCACCACTCCACCCCCCCACCGCACCGCCGTGCTCCCCACCCCCCCCGGCGAAGCCCACTCCGGACCCGCCACCTTCCCCACGGTGGCTCCAGCCCCGGCCCCCACCCTTCCCTCCGGCACCGGCAGGTCCGAAGCTGCTTCCGAGGCTCGCCACCCCTCGTCCCGGCCCGGCCTGGCCACCCCCGGCGCCAGATCATAGATCACGCCGGCAGGCACCAAGGGTACCTTGGCCACCCCTGTGTCGAACCCCACCCCCTTGGCCTCCAACCAGGCCATCACCCCTTCCGCTGCCGCCAACCCGAAGGCCGACCCCCCGGTGAGGAGCAAAGCATGCACCTCCGGCACCAGATGGCGGCCCGACAGCACCTCCAGCTCCCGGCTTCCCGTGGCCATCCCCACCACTTCCACCACCCCCCGGAAAGGCCCCAGAACCACCGTACAGCCGCTGCCTCCCCCCGGCACTTCGGCATGCCCCACCCGGAAGCCGGGAACCGAGGTAAGGGTCATGGGCCACACCCCTGGCTTTCGAGCCGAACAGGCTCCGGCCATGAGGAGCAAGCGAGCATCATCGTGCCTTCGAGCCGCCTTCCCTTCTTACCCCACCTCACCCGGGCCCTACACCACCCCGGCCAGCTCTCCCACGCGGGCCGGATCCAGATTGCCACCGCTGAGGATGGCCGCTGTCTTCCTACCCTTGGCTTCCTCCGCTCCGGAGAGCAAAGCCGCGACCGTAGCCGCCCCGGAGAACTCCACCAACAACTTGCGATCCAGAAGCAGTTTAGCCGCGGCTCGGCGGATGGCTGCGTCGTCCACCAGTACCACATCGTCGAGGAAGGCCTGAGCGTGGGCAAACGTGAGGTCCCCCGCACGGACAGGCATGAGCCCGTCGGCGATGGTCTCCACTTTTTCCAGCGTCACCGGCCGTCCCGCATCCAGCGCCCTCCGCATGGTGGGCGCCCCCGCGGGCTCCACCCCCACCACCCGGACGCCGGGCCGCATCTGTTTGAGGGCTGCTGCCACCCCCGCGGCCAGGCCGCCGCCTCCGATGGGCATGAGGACCAAGTCCACGTCGGGCCACTCCTCGGCGATTTCCAGCCCCGCCGTGCCCTGACCGGCAATGATGTGGGGATGGTCGAAGGGTGGGACCATGGCCAGCCCTTCCTCCCGGGCAATCGTTTCGGCCCGGGCCTTTCGTTCCAGAGAAGTGGTGCCTTCGAAAACCACTTCGGCTCCCAGGCGCCTGGCGCCCTCCACCTTGATCCGGGGAGCCGTGGTGGGCATGACCACCACCGCCCGCACCCCTTTGAGGCGGGCCGCCATGGCCACGGCCTGAGCGTGGTTCCCCGACGAGTAGGTGATGACCCCCCGGGCCAGGGCTTCGGTCGGCAGGAGCGATACGAAATGGTAGGCCCCCCGCATCTTGAACGATCCCGTGCGTTGGAGCGACTCACATTTGAGGCGAACCTCCCCGCCCACCTCCTCCGAAAGCTCCGGAAAGGGTAGAAGGGGGGTCCGGAGGGCCACACCGGCGATCCGCTCCGCCGCCCTGCGGATCTCGTCCAGGTGGACGAGTCCCCCTCCCGTCCTGGCTGCTTCGCTCATTCATGCCTCCTCGTGTCCCGCGGTCCCCACCCCTTCCGCCCCGGGGCCGAGACTTCCGGGGGCTTCGAACGAACCCCCCTGGTCTCCCACGGGCTCTTTCCCTTCCTCCTCCCCTTCCCCGTTGTCCCGGACCACCCGGGCCACGTCCACCAACCGGTCTCCTTCGTCCAGGTTCACCAGACGGACCCCTTGCGTAGCCCGCCCGATGCAACGGATCTCCGATACCTTTTGCCGGTTCACCACGCCGTTGCGGGTAACCAGCATGAGTTCGTCGTCTTGCTTAACCCCCTTGATGGCCACCACTTTTCCCGTCTTCGGTGTGACCCGGACGTTGAGGATGCCCCGACCACCCCGCCGCTGGCGCCGGTAAGCTTCCAGGGCTGTGCGCTTGCCCATGCCCGTTTCCGTGACCACCAGGAGGGTGGTTTCTCTGGGATCCGAAACGACCACCATCCCCACCACCTCGTCGTCCGCCTTGAGTTCGATCCCCCGTACCCCGGAAGCGGTCCGCCCCATGGGACGGACGTCCGTTTCGCCGAACCGGATGGCCACACCTTCCCGGGTGGCCAGGACGATCTCGTCTTCGCCGCCCGTCACCTTCACCTCGATGAGCTCATCCCCCTCGCGGATGTGGATGGCGTTGACCCCCACCCCCCGCTTGTTCCCGTAGGCCGCCAGGGGCGTCTTCTTGACCACCCCCTGCCGGGTAGCGAAGAACACGTAGCGATCCTCCCGGAACTCCCGCACCGGTACCACGGCGGCAATCTGCTCCTCGGGGCGCAGGTTCAACAGGTGCACGATGGGGCGCCCTCTGGACTGGC
This sequence comes from Gemmatimonadota bacterium, assembly GCA_030550695.1. Classification (GTDB taxonomy): domain Bacteria; phylum Gemmatimonadota; class Gemmatimonadetes; order Longimicrobiales; family Gaopeijiaceae; genus JAUQOX01. The sequence continues at coordinate 2,611 of JAUQOX010000219.1, forward strand.
GCCCCCCTTCGGGGATCTGCCAGACCTTCAGCCAATAGCAGTGTCCCCCTCGGGTGAACACCATGAGGTCGTCGTGGGTGGACGCCACGAAGAGGTGCTCCACCCAGTCCTCTTCCTTGGTGTCCATCCCCTGGAGGCCCCGCCCTCCCCGGCGTTGGGCCCGATAGGTGTCCACGTCGGTGCGCTTGATGTACCCCTGGTGGGAGATGGTGATCACCACCTCGGTATCGGCAATGAGGTCTTCCGGGTCCAGAGAAGCGTCGCCGGGGATGATATCGGTGCGGCGGTCATCACCGTACTTGCGGCTAAGCTCTTCGAGCTCCTGAGCGACCACCGCCATCCGGTGCTCACGGCTGGCCAGAAGAACCTCCAATTCCTGGATCCTGGCCCTGAGGGAGGCCAGCTCCTCCTCCAGTTTGGATTTCTCCAGGGCGGTGAGCCGGGCGAGCCGCATGTTGAGGATGGCGTCGGCCTGGGCTTCGCTCAGGGCGAAGCGTTCCCTCAAACGCTGGGCAGCCACGGCAGGGTCGTCGGAGGTCCGAATGATTTGGATGACCTCGTCAATGTGGTCCACGGCCACCTTGAGGCCTTCCAGAATGTGCTCCCGTTCCCGGGCTTTCCGGAGCTCGAACTCGCTCCGGCGCCTCACCACGGTGTGCCGGTGCTCCAGGAAGTGGAGGAGCATCTGGCGGAGGTTCAAAATCCGCGGCACCCCCTCCACCAGGGCCAGGAAGATGGCCCCGAAGGTGGTCTGCATCTGGGTATGCTTGTAGAGCCGGTTCAAGACCACGTGGGGGTTGGCATCCCGCTTGAGCTCCACCACGACCCTCATCCCTTCCCGGTCCGACTCGTCCCGAAGGTCCCGGATTTCCGTGATCTTCTTGTCCCGCACCAATTGGGCGATCTGTTCGAGAAGCCGGGCCTTGTTCACCATAAAGGGGATTTCCCGGACCACGATGCGCTCTCCTCCGCCGTGGACCTCCTCGATTTCGGCCCGGGCCCGCACCACGATCCGACCCCGCCCGGTTCGGTAGGTTTCCCGCACCCCTTCCCGTCCCACGATGATTCCCCCCGTGGGAAAGTCCGGGCCCGAAACCAGCTCCTCCAACTCCTCTTGAGGAAGTTCGGGATCCCGGATCAAGGCCAGGGCCGCCGCCACGATTTCCCTCAGGTTGTGGGGGGGGATGTTGGTGGCCATCCCTACGGCGATTCCGGAGCTCCCGTTGACCAGCAGATTCGGGAGCTTCCCGGGCAAGACCGTGGGTTCCCTAAGGCGCCCGTCGAAGTTGGGCACGAAATCCACAGTCTCCTTGTCGATGTCCTCCAGGAGCTCCAGGGCGATGGGAGCGAGCCGGGCCTCCGTATAGCGGTAGGCCGCCGGACCGTCGCCGTCCACCGACCCGAAGTTCCCCTGACCATCCACCAGGGGGTAGCGCAGGCTGAAGTCCTGCACCATCCGCACCAGGGAGTCGTAGACGGCCATGTCGCCATGGGGGTGGTACTTGCCCAGGACGTCCCCCACCACCGTCGCGCTCTTCTTGTAGGGCCGGTTGGGTAGGAGGCCCGCCTCCAACATGGCGTAGAGGATGCGGCGGTGGACGGGCTTCAGACCATCCCGGACATCGGGGAGGGCCCTCTGCACGATGACGCTCATGGAGTAGTCGATGAACGACTCCCGCATCTCGTCTTCCAGCAGGCGGGGAAGGACCTTGGGGCCGTTTCCCCCCTCTTCGACGCGGGTCAGGCCATACCGATCCAGCTCATCCATGGAAAAGCCTCGATGGTGGTGTCGGGACAAGGATCCCGTTCTTTTCAGCCCGCCAATCCCGTCCAGCCGCAGCTCTTGCACTTCCGCCGGGTGATACGCCTACCCGCCAGGGCAGCCAGGAGGCGGTGGGGGAGCCTGCGCTTGACCCTTTCGGTCTGGGCCCCGCATCGGGGGCAAAGCTTGCTCCCCGAGACAAGCCGACTGTAGGCCCGGGCCCAGAGATCCAACGCCAGGAGCCCTCCCCCTGCCGCCGCCAGGGCGGCGCCCCAGGCGAAGCGGGACACGGAAATTTCGGGGTGGGTTCCGAAGCGGACCTGGAGGTAGACGGAATGGACCCGCTGGAGGCCGTGGGAGACGGCCCCCGTGGCCCACTCCACCCCCACAATCAAGAGGGCGAGGCCCAAGACCTCGACGAGGCGCTTCATGGAAGGGGCCCGGGGCCCCCCGGCGGGAGAAGGCGGGGGAGGAGGAATGGAAGGCGCCGGCTCAGGATCAACGTCGGAACGTTCCTCGAAATTCGTTCGCCCTACGTCGAATCCCCGGGAAGGGGAGCCACCGCGGGCGGTCCGGAACAGCTC
>JAUQOX010000220.1 GCA_030550695.1 Gemmatimonadota bacterium
AAGAAGGTGGGCTCACGATAAAAGCGGATGGCCTTGGCCGCCACCTTCTCCCGGATGGACTGTTGCAGCCACTCCTCCTTTTCTTCCAACGACAGGCCTGCCCGCAGGACCTCCAACTGGAGGTTGAACCGGAGGGCCCGCTTGGGCAGGAGCACCCGCGTAATACCGCTGGGGATGCGACGGTTCTGGGCGGTGAGGGCTTGTAGCTCTTCCCGGGAGAAGGGCCGGAAGGAGAAGAGGGCGGTCAAGGCGGGGTAGTTCCGGCGAAGGTCCTCCAGGTTCGTGTAGCTTACCCGGTCGAAATCGCTGAAGCGATGGTAGACGCGGGTCACGGCATGGAGCTGATCCACCTTGGCCTCGAGGCTTTCCGACCCGAGGAGGGTGGCGGCCGTGCCGTCGGGAAGGCGCACCCGCGCCAGGGCCCTGGAGTGGTCCAAGGGGATCTCCGCGCCGCCTACCACCTCCACCCCCGGGACGGAAGCGGCATGCTCCAGAAGCCGCTCCGGTGGGATGTGTTCCACGGCGTGATGCCACGTGCGCACCGAAAGACCGGGGTCGAAGAGATCCAGCTCCTGGACCAAGACGTGGGGGTAGTGCAGGAGGCGCAGGGCCGTGATACGGTTGGCCCCGTCCAGGACGATCCGCCGGTGGCCGAGGGAACGGGCCACCACCGGGGGGTTCTTGAGAATCCCGTCGGCGCTGAAACGCTCTACCAGGCGGGCCACCCGCTCCCGGTCCGGGTCCTCGTGGAGGACCACCTCGTCCAACGCCACCATGTGCAGTTGGGGGAGTTCTCCGATCCGGAGGGCGTCGTTGCCCTCGCTTTCCGGAGGCTCCTGCGGTCTGGCCGGCTGTTGCGAAACCATGGATGCTCCTGAGGTCCCTACCAACGACAACGCCCGCCGCGGGCCGGAGCAGCGGGCGGGATGAGGGCGGCTGGACGACGCCGAGCCCTGGATTCCCATCCAATACCTCTCCGTCGAGGCCCCGTCAAGGGTCACTCCGAGGAAGCCCGCCGAGGCCAAGGGGAGCTCCACCCGCCCCGGTCGGAGTACCGGCCCGGGCGCCGGCGGCCTATCTCCGGGGACTCCCCCGCCTTGACAGAAGCGCCCCTGGGGGCCGATCCTGCCCCTGCTGGCCCGTCCACTTCCGGAAGGAGCGAAGTTCCATGAACGCCACGTCTGTTCGCCTTCTTCGAGCCAGGAGCAGCGTGCTCCTGAGCCTCCCCTGGGCCTTGTGGGCCGTCCTGCTCATGGCAGCCACCCTCCCCGCCGGGGCCCAACAGACCCCTCCCCGCCCCCGGCAGGTGGTTCCCATGGACTCCGCCCGCGCGGCTCTCCTCTACGTGAGCAACCGTTGGGAAGACCACCCGGTGGCCGACTACGAGCGGGACATCCAGAACCGGCTCAGGGCCGACAGCATCTACGCCGCGGTGACCAAGGGGGTGGTGGACTTCCAGAAGATCACCTACCGGAGCAGGGTAGGGGATATGGAGATCCCTGCCTATCTGTTCCAGCCCCTGAACAAACGGGGCCCGAAGGGTCATCCAGCCATGGTGTGGGTGCACGGGGGGGTGCACGGGAACTGGGGGGTGACCATGTGGCCCTTTGTTCGGGAAGCGGTGGAGCGGGGCTACGTGATCATCACGCCGGAATATCGGGGGAGCACCGGTTACGGCGAAGCCCACCACCGGGCCATCGACTACGGGGGCTACGAGGTGGATGACTGCATTTCCGCCTATGATTACCTCGTCCAGAATCTGCCCCACGTGGATCCGGACCGGGTGGGGATCATGGGGTGGAGCCATGGGGGCTACATCACCATCATGGCCGTGACCCGCTCCGATCACCCCTTCCAGGCCGGAGCCGCCATCGTGCCGGTGACCAACCTGGTGTTCCGGCTCTCCTGGAAAGGCCCGGGCTATCAGCGGTTCTTCTCCACCCAGCCGCGGATCGGCGGGCTCCCCTTCGAAAAGCGCGACATCTACAAGGAGCGTTCGCCATACTACGCCGTAGACAGTCTGAAGACCCCCCTCCTGGTACACGTGGCCACCAACGACGAGGACGTGGACTTCGAGGAGGCGGAGCCCCTCATCTACAAGCTCCGGGACCTGCATCCGAACATCACTGAAACCCGGATCTACATCGATCCGGATCCGTGGGGGAGCAGTGTGGGGCACTCCTTCAGTCGCCGGGTGGATCCCCAGACCTTGGAGCGGGTGGACTCGCCGGCCCAGATCGACTCCTGGAACCGCACCTGGGCCTTCTTCGACTGGTACCTCCGCCCCTATCAGACCCAACCGATCCCCCGGACCCACAACGCCCGCTGAGGGCCGGCGGAGATCGGCGGCGGTGTCATGACCCTGGTCCCCACCGGATCCCTTCGGCTGAGCCGTCTTTCTTTCCTCCTCTCCCTGGTGCTGGCCCTACCGGCGCCGGGGGGAGGTGCCCTGTCCGGTCCCGCTCGGGACGCATCCGATTCCCCTGGAAGGGAGCGCGGGGGGGGTGGTTGGGCCATCCCGCGGTCCACAGGGCGGGTGGTGGTGGACGGCAGGGTGGAGGAGGAGGCTTGGCGGGGCGCCCGGAGACTGAGCCTCCCCTACGAATGGTTCCCGGGGGAGAACCGACCGGCCCCGGTGGAAACGGAAGCCTGGCTGGCCCACGACGGTGAGGTCCTCTACGTGGCGTTCCGGGCTTGGGATCCCGAGCCCCGGCTCATTCGGGCCACCCTGGGGGATCGGGACGTTCCCCGCGGGGACGACCGGGTGGGGATCGTCCTGGACCCCTTCGGGGACCGGCGGCGGGCGCTGGAGTTCTGGGTCAACCCCCTCGGGGTGCCCCTGGATGCGGTTTTCTCCGAGCTGGACGGGGAGGCCGACCTTTCGTGGGATGGGGTCTGGGAGGCCCGGGGCCGCCTCACCCCCCAAGGATACGAGGTGGAAATGGCCATTCCCCTGGAGACTTTCCGGCGGCGGCGGGGGGTGCCCGACGAGGCGGTCTGGGGAATCACCCTCCTCCGGGAGTATCCCAGGCGGGTAAGGCACACGCTGGCCAGCCACCCCACGGATCGGGGACGGGCCTGCACCCTGTGCCTCATGGAGAGCGTGGGGCTGGACGAGGACACCGCTTCTCCCCTGGCGGCCTTGGAGTTGGCCCCCACCGTGAGTTCGGTCCGGACCGACACCCGCCCCCGCTGGCCCGAGGGACCCTTTCGGTCGGGCCGTGCCGACACCCGCAGGGGCCTCACAGCCCGCTGGAGTCCTCTCCCCAACCTGGCCTTGCAGGGTGGGCTGAATCCGGATTTCGCCCAGGCGGAGGCGGGGCTGACCCATTGGGACCCCAACCGGCAGTTTGCCCTGTTTTATCCCGAAGCCAGGGTCCTCTTCCTGGACGACCAGGATCTTTTCCACACCCCCATCCGGGCCGTGGCTTCCCGGAGCATCGCCGATCCGGCCTGGGTGGCCAAGCTCACGGGCAAGGAGGGGGCCCACGCCTTCGGGCTCCTTCTGGCCCGGGACCGGGTGAACACGGTGCTTCTGCCTGGCACCCAGGCCGCCAGAACCGGCCTCCTGGAGGGGGAGGTGGAGTCGGGGGTCTTCCGCTACCGCCGCGACGTGGGGGAAGGCTCTGCGCTAGGGGCCCTGTTCTCGTACCGGGAGGGGGAAGGCTACCTGAACCGGGTGTGGGGGGTGGACGGGTTCCTACGGTTGTCGGCCACCAAGACCCTCTCGCTCCAATACCTCCAGTCCCGCGTGGACTATCCGGACGCCTGGGCCAAGCTCCACGCCCAATGGCCCGAAGCCCGCAAGGGGGATGCCCTGGTCCTGCAAGCACGGCACCGGAGCCGGAACTGGACGGCCGAGGCCGCCGTGGCCCGGATGGGCGACGATTTCAGGGCCGACGGGGGCTATGTGCCCCGGGTGGATCTGGTCTCGTTGCGGGGCTCGTTGGTCCACATCCGTTGGGGACAGCCTGGGGATTGGCATTCCTTCCTGAAGATGGGATTCGGAGGCCTCCGGACCCAGGATCTGGATGGAACCCTGAGCGACGGCGAACTGCGTGTGTTCGCAGGGTTCAGCGGCCCGTGGCAGTCGGCCCTGGAGGTGGCGCTGAGTCATCGGGAACAGGTGTGGGTAGCCGATCCCTTCGGGTCCGAGCGGGAGGGGGAGACCTTTTCCATGCGGGGGGTGGGTCTGGAGGGCGAAGTCCACCCGTCGGGCTTCCTCAGCCTTTTCCTTCGGGCCTCGGCGGGGGGCGCGGTGGATCCGGCCAACGGGCGGAAGGGTTCGCGCTACACCCTGGGCCCGGCGGGGGAGCTTCGCTTGGGGGGGAGGTTCCGCCTGTCGTTCCGGCACGCCTACGAGCGGCTGGAGCACGGAGGGACTTGGACCTACGTGTCCAACGTCACGGATGTGGCAGGGGCCTATCACCTGGGTCTTAAGACCTTCGTGAAGGGCGGCCTCCGCTTCCAGGATATGGACCGCCATCTGGCGGAGTATCTGGCCCCTGTGAACCCTGAGACCCTTTCCCTGGAAAGCCACCTCCTCCTGGCCCATCGGGTCAACGCCCAGACGGCGCTCTTCATCGGCTACTCCGACGGGGCCCTGGGGATGCTGGATCCCGACCGCCGGCGCACGCCCCTCACCCGGCACCGCCGCACCTTTTTCCTCAAGGTGGGATACGGCTGGCGGCCCTGACGGGTTCTCCCTCTGCCGGCCCTTATCCCCTACGGTGCCATGCCAAGGGCCTCCGAGTAAGTGCGCCCCCAGCGGTCGGTGGCTTCCACCCGTACCTCCCGGGCCCCCGGGGATACCGGAGCGTAGAACATGTGGGCCACAGGGTAGGGGTCCACCCAGGGGCGGCGAGGGGGGCGGTCCTCTCCCCGGTGGAGTCGTTCGCTCAACGGATCGGTTCCCAACCTT
>JAUQOX010000221.1 GCA_030550695.1 Gemmatimonadota bacterium
ATCGGGCGAGACCAGCCCGGCCAAGCAGATCAGGAGGGATGCGCCCAGGCGAGCCTTCACCTACCGGGCCGTACAGATCGGAGAGGGACAGGAGCTGGATCTGGCGGTCCTCGGAAACTCCAACCCCATCCTGATCATCCGGTGACGGGTTGCGGGGTCCTCTTGGGGCTCTCAGCTTGATCCCGGAGGGGTGGGGCCGGGCCGGCGTATGTCCAGCCCCCCCCGGTCCCTCCTCCATGACGTCCAGGATCGCCCGGGCCCAGGCATGGGCGTCTTCCACCAGGGGCCCGAAGGCCACCGCCCCCGAAAGGGGGCCGTGGTAGGGGAAGACGACGAGGGTCCGGCCTGTCTTCAGGCGGACCCGCCCCGGCATGCCGCCCCGGGGAAGGGGGCGAACCTGGTGGGGCGCCACCACCGTGAAGGCGATCCCCTCTTCGGCCAAGACCTCCAGGGTTTCCATGTCCAGGGCCGTCTCAGGCAACCACATCCCCTGGGGATCCCGCCCGAAGCGCCGCCGGAAATCCAAGATGCCCCAACGGATCTCCAGAGCCTTCTCCCGCCGGGAAGCCAGGGGAAGGATGCTGTGATGGTAGGCCTGGGCCAGGGCATTGCCGTAGCCCAGTCTTTGCCGGCTCTCGGCGTCGGCTTCCAAGACCGCCCGGTAGGTGCGCCGGGCGTGCTTCTCCAGCCACTCCAGAAGGGTGGGGCCGAAGTCGAAGCTGATGTGCCTTAAGGTGTTACGGATGGAGCGGATCCGTCCGCCGGGCCCGGGCAGGCGGGCGGCCACCACGGCCCGGTAACATTCCCGCTCCACCCGTTCGTTCCAGTCGTGGAAGGGATGGGCCGAGGGCTGCCGCTCCACCGCCTCCAGCCAGGGATCCTCCCGGGGAGGCTGGTAGAAATGCCCGTGGAGGACCAGGGAAGGGAGAATCTTCGTATCGGACATGAAAGCCCCGTCAGACCCCTTGCCTGTTCAGCCTGAGGAGAGGAAGGGAGGGCGGCCTCACCGCCGGCGGACGCCCTCCACCACCCGGTCCAGAGCCTCCAAGATTTCCGGGAAGAGATCGTCGCGGCTCTCCAACGAGGGAAGGCGGGTCCATGCTTCTTCCCTCCGCCCGGCGGGGGCCTGGGGGTCCAAGGCATCCAGGAGCAGGGCCAGGTCGTCGCAGTGGAGGGAGAAGCGCCGCTCGGCGTAGTCGGGGACCGCCCCGGTGGAGATCATGAACTGCCAATCCGAGGACTGGGCCAGGAGCAGTTCCCGGGCCGCCTGGGCCAGCAGGGGTCGCAGGGCCGGTTCGGCCCGGGCCCCGGGGGCCAACTTCCAGAAGCGGTCTTCCAGGGGCCAGAGGCGCTCCCAGGTCCAGCGGGTGTCGGGGTTGAGCCACATGCTGAAATCCCCGTTGGCGCCCCACGACCCCTCCAGGGGCCGGATGACCTGGCGGGGTGGCGAGGCCTCCAGGGAGTCGGAAGCCCGAAGAGGCAGGACCTCTGCCTGCCCCCGGATCCTACGGAAGACCTCGGCAAGAAAGTCCACCCCTTCAAACCACCAATGACCGAAGAGTTCGGTGTCGAAGGGAGCCATCCCGACCCCGTCCCGGGCCACCCTTTCCTCCTGGGGGAGGGTTCCCAAGAGCCAAGCGAAATGGGAAGCGTGCTCCCGCACGCGCTCCCGGGCCCGGTCGGGGTCGTAGGGGGCTTTGGCCCCCAGGTCCACCTCCGGTCCGGTGACCCGCCAGAACTTCAGACCTCCGGGCCAGCGGATCTTGTGGAATTCCAAATACCATTCATCCCCAGGATAGCCGTGATGGCGGCTCCAGACTTGCATGGAGGAGCGGGGTTCCCGGACAAAGGCTGCCACCTCCGGCCCGGAGGGGTCATCGGCCACCCAAAAGGCCTGATAGGGGGAGCGGCGGGCCTCGGCGTGGCGGAGGCTGGGCCGGCCCTCCCACTGGGCGTCGAAGCGCTCGGCCCCGTGGGGCACATCGCCGTAGGCCCCCAGGGATTCCCCGGCCCTGGCCATATGGGTGTCCAGGAAGAAATACCGGAAGCCCGCCATGGCCAAATGGGTCTCCACCCCGGGGCGGTACGCCGGCCGCGACACGCCGGGAAGAGGATTCCATTCTCCGGAGGGTCGGTAGGCACATTCGGGGACCCAGCACCCCAGGGGAGCTTTGCCGAACAGGCGGCGGTGCTCTCGGGCCCCCACCAGGAGTTGGAGCAGCACGCTCTCTTCCCGGCCCAGGAGGGGAAGGAAGCCGTGGGTCGCGGCGGAAGCCACGATTTCGATACGCCCCGCCTCCTCCAACCTCCGGAAGGCGCTGACCAGATCTCCCTCGGCTTCCCTGAACAGACGGCGCAGGGAGAGGAAGCGGTCTTCCCAGAAAGCCACCAAGGGAAGGAGGTGTTGGTCCCCCGTGGCGGCCAATGAGCTCGGGGCTTCCCGGCAGGCCTCCAGCCGCTGTTCGAAGAAGAGCTCCATCTCCGCCGCGAACGACGGATGAGCCAGCTGGTTGGCCAGGACGGGGGTGATCCCCAAGGTCACCGGAGCCGGGACCGCCTCCCCCTCGAGGTCCAGGAACATCCGGAGGAGGGGGAGATAGGTATCCAGCGTGGCCTCGCACAGCCAGTCGGTACCATGGGGCCACCGTCCATGGTTCAGCAGGTATGGGAGGTGGCTGTGCAGGGTCAGGACGAAGTGCACGGCTGTTCTCCTCTTTCCAGAGCCAGGGCCTCGGCCCGGACCTCGAAGGCGCGGTCGTACACGTCGAAGTAGCGTTCCACGACCCTTTCCCACGAGAAGTCCTGGACCATGGCATTCTCCACCAGGTCCAGCCACGCATCAGGTTTGGCGAATCGGGCCACCGCCCGGTCCACGATCCAATCCAGCCGCTCGGGCTTGTAGTCGTCGAACAGGAGCCCTGTGACCCCGTCCTGGATGGTGTCGTTCAGTCCACCTACCCGACGCGCCAGGGGAACGGCACCGTACCGCATGGCCCTCATCTGGGTGAGGCCGCAAGGCTCGTAGAGGGAGGGCATGAGGAGGGCGTCGGCTCCCGCCATGATCCGGTGTTCCTTGGCTTCTTGGTAGTGGAGATCCACCGCGATGCGCTCCGGGTGGGCCCGGGCCAAGGCCGACAAGGCCTCTTCGTAGCGTCGCTCCCCACTGCCCAGGAAAACGAATTGAGCCCGGGCGTGCCTCAGGGCTCCCCCCCCTAGAATCAGGTCGATCCCCTTCTGGGCCACCAGTCGGGCCACCATGGCCACCAGGAGGGTGCTGGGCTCCTCGGGCAGCCCGAGTTCCCTCTGGAGGGTCGCCTTGCACTGCGCCTTTCCCGAGAGGTCCTCCACGGAGTAGTTGGCCGGGATCAGGGGATCGGTTTCCGGATTCCAGATGCCATGGTCGATCCCGTTCAACACCCCGACGAGTCTGTCGTGGAGGGAGAGGAAGGTGTGGTGGAGGCCGAACCCCCCGTCTTCGGTGCGGAGTTCGAAGGCGTGGGTGGGGCTCACGGTGGCGGCCATGTCGGTAAAGACCAGGCCGGCCTTCAGGATGTTGGCCCGGCCATACCATTCCATGATCTCCATCCGGTAGAGCTCCATGGGGAGCCCCATCCGGGGAAGGCTTTCGGGAGGAAAATGGCCCTGGAAGCCTCCGTTGTGGACCGAGAGGACCACAGGGAGTCCGTCGGAAAAGGGGTCGCCCCGGTGAAGGACCCGGAGATAGACGGCGCCCAAAGCCGTGTGCCAGTCGTGGAGATGGAGGAGGATGGCCCCCCCTGCCAGTCGTGGCAGAGCCTGGAGGACGGCGGCGGGGAAGAAGGAGAATCGCAGGTCGTTGTCAGGGTAGTCGGCCTGGTCTTCCCCGTAGATGCCGGGCCGATCGAAGTACCCTTCATGTTCGACGAAGAAGATGCGGGGATCCCCCTGCCCCTCCCCGGCCAGCTTCCAGAGGCGGGCCGACTCCCTCCGTTCCCCCAGGCGGACCTCGAAGGGGTCCGCCGCCGGCACCAACGGGTGTCCGCCGAGTCGGACGGCTCGGAAGAGGGGCAGGAAAACGGTGACCGGAACGCCGGTCCGGGCCTGGAACGTGGCCAGGCCCCGCACCGCCTCCCCCAGGCCCCCCGTGCGGACGAACGGCCAGTACTCCGCAGCGACGTGGACAATGTGGGCCTTGCGGGAGACTCCGGCCGTCCGCCGCCGCCTCCGGCCGGACGCCGGGGAGGGTGCGGGGTTGGGGGGGGTGGACATAGGGCGAAGCGGGAAGGACTCAGTCGGGGATAGGGGGAGACGGAGCGGGCGGGTCGTCCCCTTCCCTCACCCCCTCCATGGCCGGGGCGTAGTAACGGGAAGTGTATTCCCGCACCATGCGGGCTGCGGTGAACCGGGAACCGGCCTCGAACAGGGCGTGCTTCATCCGGAGGATCCACTCCCTCGGCAGCCCGTGGGAGTCCCGCTGGTAATAGAGGGGGACGATTTCCTTCTCCAGGAGTTCGTAGAGCCGCTGGGCGTCCGGACCGTGGGGATCGGAGTCCCCCGTCGGCAGGGGAAGGGCCCAGCCATTGAGCCCGTTGAAAGCCTCCGCCCACCACCCGTCCAAGGTGCTGAGCTGGGGGATGGCGTTGAGACCGGCCTTCATGCCGCTGGTGCCGGAGGCCTCCATGGGCGGAACGGGAAGGTTCACCCACAGGTCCACCCCTTGGAGGATCCGGTCGGCGGAATTCAGGTCGTAGTCCTCCACAAAGGCGATCCGGCCCTCGAAGGAGGGGTCCCGGGTGAAGCCGTAGACCCTCTGAAGCATCCGCTTTCCCTCGTCGTCGGAGGGGTGGGCCTTTCCGGCAAAGACGATCTGAACCGGCCTCCAAGGATCGGTGAGGATGCGGCGGAGACGGTCGGGATCGCGGAAGAACAG
>JAUQOX010000222.1 GCA_030550695.1 Gemmatimonadota bacterium
CCCCGGGGTTCGTCGGGGTCCATTGCGCCTCCGGCGTGGGTTTTCCGGGGTGGATCGTGTTGATCCTCGGTATTTTGCTGTGTTGTGGGTTCGGCCGGGGGGTGGTGGGGGGGTGGTGGTACTCGGGGGGTGGGCCCTGGGGCCCACCCCCCTCCTGGTGGGTACGTCACCCCCCGCCGCGGCCCCCTCGCCGCCTTTGGTGGGTCGGTCCGCGGGTGGCGGCCACCAACGCAGACCCGCCGTCCCGGCCCGGGGGGCGGTGGGCGCATCCTCACCCGGGGCAGGGGAGGGCCGGTCAGCTCATGGGCACCGGCTGGTACAACTTCCCCTCCACTCGCCGGAAAATGTCCTCCATGGACCTCCCCACGATGGTCAAGCCGTGGTTCTTCAACCCCACCGCCGCCTCCACCGGCACCGGAGCCGAACGGACCAGGGCGGCTACGGCTTCCCCCAGTTCGTAGGTTCCGCAAGGGTACACCACCTCCGTGGAGGGAACGCCGTCCATCCAGGCGTGCACGTGGAGAATGGCTCCCACCTCCGGGTGCTCCCGATAGATCATCCAGTGCTCGATGGCGTCCACCGAAACCCGCCGGGGCTCCACCCCCGGGGGCACGCTCAAGAGCATGGCGTTCCGCTCCGGATCGTAACCCTTCACCAGGAGGATGTCCCGCCCGATCTCCCGCAGATTGGACTTGTCCACCCCGGAAGCGCTCATCCAGAAGCGGGTCTCGTCCATTCGGGCGGACAGGTTGCCGTAGCTGAGGCCCCCGATGCCGTAGAGGAGCTGGATGTGTCGGCGGTCCCGGGGGCTCAGGTAGCGGTCCATGGGGAAGGGGGTGGGGAGGAGATTCAGCTCGGCCAGCTTTTTCCCGGCTTCCCGGATGGCCTCGGTGTTGGGGTCACCCTGCCACAGTTCCGGGGGAAGGTCGGGTTCGAAAATGTTGTTCAGGACGAGGCGGGCGGTGGCCATAGGCCGGAGGCGCCGATAGACGGCCTCGAACATGTCCGAAGGGTCGGAATTTCCCGGGACCACCAGATGCCCTTGTTCCAAGGTGAGGAGATGGACGGTGGGAAGGGCTTCGCCCTCGGGGACGAGGGCCAAGAGGACGTTGGCCAAAGACCGCACCAAGAGAGGGTATCCCTTGTCCATGGGATGCCCGAAGGGGGGCTCCACTTCCGCCACCGCCGCAACGAACACGGCCTGGGCCTTACGGCGGAAGGGCCGCGGCCGGGAAGTGTCGATGAAGTTCAGCACCAGCGAGGCCCTGTGGGCCTCTTCCACCCTTCGGTGTCCGTGGCGAAGGAAGGTCTCCGTCAGCCCCTCGGAAAGCCACGCGAAGGGGGGGGCTCGGTGGAGTCCGACGAGGGCGAAGTTCATGGCCGCACGGTCTCCCTGTGGAAGGTGGGTTGCTGCACGGGAAGGAAGAGCACGCCCGCGGGCGGGCGCTCGGCACCCGACGCCCGTGGGAACGCGAGGGAACCCGAGGGCGGGCCGCGGGACGGGGAGCTCTCGCCACGGGACGCCGCCGGGTCCCCCAGGGAAGGTGGCAGGCTTCCGGGACTCCTGGCAAGGCCGGAGGGGCCGGCGGCGGGGCCGCGGAAAGCCTCCCGGAAGCTCGTCGCCCCGTTGCTGGGGTCCGAGATGCCTGCCTTGTTCCCCGCCGACCGGGAGCTCCGGTCCGGCCCTGCCCCTTCCTTTGACCCCGGCAAGGGGGCGGGCTAGCTTCGGCTTGGACAGGGGCGCTCCACCACAAGGGGGTGTTCATGCTGGAAGTCGGCATCGTCGGTCTCCCCAACGCCGGGAAATCTTCCCTGTTCAATGCCCTCACGGCGCAGCAGGTGCCGGCGGAAAGCTTCCCCTTCTGCACCGTGGAGCCCAACGTGGGCATCGTGGAAGTCCCCGATCCGCGCCTGGCCACGGTCCAACAACTTTACGGCTCCCGGGACAGAATTCCCGTCTTCATCCGGTTCGTGGATATCGCCGGGCTGGTGCGGGGGGCGTCCAGGGGCGAGGGGCTGGGGAACCGGTTTCTGGCCCATATCCGGGAGGTGGACGCCGTGGTCCATGTGTTGCGGGCCTTCGGCGATCCGGAGGTGGCCCATGTGATGGGTGCGGTGGACCCCCTGCGGGACCGGGAAGTGGTGGAGACGGAGCTGGCCCTGGCGGACCTCGAAACGGTGGAGGGCCGTCTGGAGCGGGTGGAGAAGAAGGCCCGTTCGGGGGAACAACCCGCCGTGGCGGAACAGCGCGTCCTGCAACGGTTGAAAGAGGCCCTGGAGCGGGGCACTCCCGTCCGGCGGTTGGCGCTTTCGCCGGAGGAACGGGCCGAAGTACGCTCCCTTCAGCTGCTGACGGCCAAACCCGTCATCTATGTCCTCAACGTGGACGAGGGCGATCTCCCCTGGGGAGGGGCACCTGCCCATCAAGAACTGTCCCGTAGTCTGGCGGCCGAGGAGGGGGCGAGCGTCGTGGCCCTGGCGGCGCGGCTGGAAGCGGAATTGGCCCGGATGGGGGTGGAAGAGCGTGCGGCATTCCTGCGGGACCTGGGCCTCGGCGAGGCAGGCCTCCCCAGGCTCGTGCGGGCCGCCTACGAAGCCCTGGACCTGGTCACCTTCTTTACCGCCAACGAGAAACAGGCCCGTGCCTGGACCGCCAAGCGGGGGACCCGGGCCCCCCAGGCGGCGGGACTGGTCCACTCGGACTTCGAGAAGGGGTTCATCCGGGCCGAGACCATAGGGTTCCCGGAGCTGGTAGCCCACGGGAGCTTTCGGGCCGCCAGGGAGAAGGGGGCGGTGCGGTCGGAAGGGCGGGACTACGAGGTCCGGGACGGCGACATCCTGTTGTTCCGGTGGCACGGCTGAGGGAGGGGGCGGGGCGGACCCCTGGTGCGGCGGCCTTCCCGGGCCCGGAGCGCACCGGAGGGCCGCCGGCGATCCGGGGAGACCCACCCGTTCCTGCGCGGGTCCGTCTTCCGGCCTCCTCGGCTCAGCGCGGTCGGCCCCGGACGTTCCTCTGGTTGCCGCCGACATGTCGGCAACGACCGCCGGCTCCGGGCGTCAAGGGTTCGGGGGATCCGGGGGAAAAATCCAGCAACCAGACTGCACACCCTGGGCGCAGCTCCCACCCCACGGGCCGGGTCACCGGGCAGGCCTACGGCGGCGGTTGTCCTGCACCCTATCTTTCTCTATACTCTAGGGCTAATCCCGCTCCGCCCCTGCGGCGGGGCCCGTTGTCGTCGACCTACGGTCCGGGGGATCCCCATGAGACTCTACGAAGCCGTCTACATCTTCGATGCCGGCCTGGACGAGGCCACCATCCACCGCAAGCTCGAGAAGTACCACGCCCTGGCCACGGCCCATGAAGGGTCCGTCACCGCCGTGGATCATTGGGGGGTCCGTCAGCTGGCCTATCCCATCGGAAAGAAGCGCACCGGTTACTATGTGGTGGCTCAGTTCACGGCCGCACCTCAAGCCCTGCCCGAGTTCGAGCGAGCCCTCAAGCTGGACGAGGACCTGCTCCGGTATCTCCTGGTCCTGAACGAAGGGGAGCCCACCTCGGGAATGTCCATCCTGGCGCCCAAGGTGCCCGCCGCTTCCACGGAGGACGAAGACGAGGAGGAGGACGACGAACGCCTCCGGGAGGACGACCTGGAGGAGGACGACGAGCGGTCGGGCCCCCCGGAGTACGCCGCCGGGGGAGGACGGAGGCGGCGGGTCGAGGGTCCCCGAATCCAGGTGCTGAACTACAAGGACGTGGCCACCCTGTCCCGCTTCCTCACCGAGTCGGGAAAGATCGTGCCCAGGCGCACCACCAAGGTCACCGCCGCCTTCCAGCGGCAGCTCAGCAGGGCGGTGAAGCGGGCCCGTTACCTGGCACTCCTCCCGTACATCCGGCGTCACGAGGGCTAGGAAGATGCCGCCCGGAGGGCCCCGTCCGGCCTCTGGGGATTGGCGGCGGGCTCTGGGCCTTTTCCTGGCCGCGGCAGCCCTTTCCGTGGTGAGCCCCGGGGTGTTGGTGGGGGCCCCTCTGGCTTTCCTGGCCTTCCTCTGTTGGCCCCGGAGGGTGGCAGGTTGGGCCTTGGGGGTGGTGGTGGCAGCCCTTCTGTGGGGGAGGGGACCTTCGTCAGGGTTTTGGTTCCTGGAGCGCGGGTGGGGGGTGCTGGTGGGGGGGTGGTTTGCGGCCCTCACCCTGCGGTGGCCTTCCACCCCGTTCCTGACCCGGGGGCTGGGGGCGGTGGCGGGGGCGATGGGCACGGCCGCTGCGTTTTTCGTCGTCCGTCCCCTGGAGTGGGCGGTGGTGGAATGGGCGGTGGCGGAACGGATGGAGGCCGGGGTCCGGTGGGCTTTCCGGTGGATGGAGGCGGCCATGGGGCCCGACGCGGGGGCGCGGGCCCTGGAAGCGGGGATCCAGGAAGCAGTGGCCCTTCAACGGGTCATCTTCCCCGCCCTTTTGGGCCTGGCCTCGTTGGCGGCCTTGGGGGTGGTTTGGTGGCTCCGGGGGCGGTTTGCCGGCGGGGAGGGAGAGGCCTTGCGGCCCCTGACGGAGTTCCGATTCAGCGACCAGCTGGTCTGGGTGTTCCTGGCCGGGTTGGTGGGGGTGTTGGCGGCCTCGGGGAAGTGGGAAGCGGTGGGGACCAATGCCGTTGTTTTCATGGGGTCCCTCTATGCCCTCAGGGGTTTGGGGGTACTCCTTTCCCTGACGGGGGGGCTGTCGGTCTTCGGGGGACTCGTGCTCGTGGCCGGGCTGGTGTTCCTGGCTCCCCTGGTGGTCGGGGGGTTCTTCGTCATGGGGTTGGGTGATACCTGGCTGGATTTTCGAACCCGGGGAAGAGGGACCTAGGGTTCCAGGCCGGACAAGAACC
>JAUQOX010000223.1 GCA_030550695.1 Gemmatimonadota bacterium
CCCCGTTGGTGAAGAGGATCCCGTAAGGTTCCACGCTCATCAGCAGGTTGTAGGCCCAATCCCGGGTGGCGTAATCCCCCCTGCGGCTCGCCCACTCCCAGTTGGACACCAAGGGGATCAGGGCCACCGCCAAGACCGGCGCGGCGATCCAGTGCCGGCGGGCATGACTCAGCACCCGCGCAATGCTTTGCCATAGGGCCGCGAGCCCCAGGCCAGCCAGGACACCCCACAGACCGAAACCGGCAATGAAGAAGTAATCCCGCTCCCGCACCTCGTGGAGTTCCCGGTCCGAGATGTGGGGCGCCAGAGAGTAGCCGTACTTGAAATTGAGGTAATAGACCAGCCCCACGGTGAGGATCGCCGTCAGGGAACTCAGGAGCCAGAACGCCTCGCGGTCCCCTCGCCAGGCCACCCGGAGTCCCCAGACGCCCACGATCAAGAAGAACAGGGTCACCGGAGTGCGGGGCCCCCCGGGCAAGGGACTGGGGTCCATTCCCCGGGCCCATTGCCAATCGAAGTATTGGAAGTAGTTGAGAAGCTGGTGCCCGAAGGGGGCCTGGCGGTCGTGGACGGGGGGCTTCTGGTATTGGGCCCGGGTCAGGACCTGGGCCAGCGCTTCGCACCCGGCCCGCCCTCCTGTGTAGACGGCCACCACAGACTCCCAGGCGGAAGCGCAGGTGGGGTCTCCCTCGTTGATCACCGGACGCTGGGCCGCCCGAATGGGGAGGAAGAAGTTCATGGAAAGGCCCACCACCGCCAGGGCCGCGCCCCGCACCCAGAGGGTCTTCTTCAGGAGCACTTCGGGACCGGCAAGGAGCACGAACAGGGCCGCCGCCGGCAGGGGAAGGACCGACATGAGATGGTTGGTGGAGCCCAGGGCCACCAGATAGACGGCCGCCAGCAGGAACCGCAGGGAGCCCGGTTCGCGTTTCCGATCCCGCCAACGGAGGACCAGCCATACCACCGCCGCCTGGATGGCCACGCTGACCGTATAGACCTTCTCGTTCACCGTGGACTGGTTCCACACGGTGAAGGCGGTAGCCGACAGAAGGACCGCCAATCCGCTCCCCGCCAAGAGGACCCCTCCCGCCGGGAGGTTTTCCCCTTCCTTCCTCGCTCCGTCCGGGCCCCCTGGGCCTTCGGGAGAACCGACGCTCTTTTCACCACGTTTCGGGCCGGCCCCCGCAAGGCCGAGGTACCCCCACAGCACCCGGTGGGCCACCAGGAAATAAAACCCTGCGGCCAGGGCGCTGGTGGACGCCGCCAAGAGGTTGACCCTGACGGCCACCGGGAGCCCCAGGGGTTCCAGGAGGAGGATCCATGCCCTCCCCAGGACCACGAACAGAGGGTTCCCGGGCGGGTGGGGGATCCCCAGGATGTAAGCCGTGGCGATGTATTCGCTGGCGTCCCACATGGCGGTGGATGGGGACAGGGTCACCACGTACAGCAGCAACACCCCCAAGCCGGCCACCGCCGCGGCTAGGTAAGGAGGTCGGTATTCGTCCATGAAAGGAGGCTACCCCACGAGGAAAGGGTTCTCGAAGGCCGGAGCCCTGGGAAGGGAAGCCCGGCAAACAGGTTCCGCTCCCCCGAGGGCCCATGGCGCGGCCCTGGAGAAAAAAACCGTCTCCTCGCCTCTGCGTCCAGCGGGCCTGACGGGGTCGCGGCCCGCCCTGCCGAGGAGGCCCCCGGCCCGCCAGGGCCTCGGCGGCCGGCGGTGCCGGGGGCTTTTCTCCCCCATCCGGTCAGCGCTGGTCCACCACCGCCACGAAGCTGATCTCCACCAGGGCGTCGTTGAGGATGCGGCCCGCCTGAATGGTTTCCCGGGCAGGGGGGTTGGTGGGGAAGTACTCCCCATAGACCCGGTTCATTCCCTCGTAGTCGGCCAAATCGGCAAGGTACACCGTGCCCTTGACCACATCGGAAAACGCCACCCCCAGCTCTTGGAAAAGGGCCTTGAAGCTCTCCATGATGTTTCGGGTCTCAGCTTCGATCCGACCCTGGGTCATGGCCCGGGTCTCTTCCGTCACCCCCAGCTTTCCCGAGAAATAGTAGGTGTTGCCCACCCGCACGGCCTGGGAATAGGGGCGTTCCGGGAGTTGGGAGTGGAAGGCTTCCCGTACCAACGGTGGGGCGGGGGACGGCGGGGCCTGGCAGGCCGCGAGCCCCCCTAGGGTGCCCATGAGGGGAAGCACCCGAGCCAACGGGGATCTGGACATGGGGGAGACCTCCTTTCGAAGGTGGAAGGGAGGAACCGGATCCGGTTTCATGCCGAAAGGAACGGAAAAAAGACGGCCGGGGCAAGGCCGACTCCCCCATGGCCGCACCTCCAGGGCTGAGGGGTTCTCAAGCCGACGGGCAAGGGAAACCCCCGGGGGCCACCCCCGGAAGCCTCCGCCCCAGACAGGTCTTGCCCGGACCCCTCGGCTCCCCGCTATTCTCCCCACGACCTGCCTCGGCTGAAGCTGGGGGGTATCCCCGAGGGCCGGGGCCCCCAGCCCACCGTCCGGCCCCTTCCAGTCCGAGGAAAGCCCTTGCTCCCTTCTCCGTCCTGCCAGGACCCCTCCCGCCGGAAGCCGACCTGGCGGTCTCTCCGCCGGGCCTGGGCCTTTGCCCGGGGGTGGCAAAGTCAGGAGGGGGACCGGGTCCAGGTGAAGGAGATCACCCTTCCTCGCCCGGGGGGTTCCGTACCTGTCTCCCTCTACCGGCCGGCGTCTGTCGAGGGACCTCTGCCGGGGTGGGTGGTTCTCCACGGGATCACCCGGCCCGGCCGCCACCACCCGGTCTTGGTGCGCTTCGTCCGGGCGCTGGCGAGCTCTGGGGCGACGGTCCTGCTCCCCGAGATCCCTGAATGGCGGGAGCTGGCCCTGGCGCCGGACGCGGCCCAGGAGACCCTGGAGGCGGCCGTGCGCCATGGGGCGCTCCGGGCGGACGTGGCTGCAGGAGGGGTGGGGATCCTGGGCTTTTCCTTCGGCGTCCCCCGGATTCTGCAGGCCGCCGCCGATCCGGACCTCCGCCGGTATGTGAAAGTTGCCGCAGGCTTCGGCGGCTACGCCAGCCTGGAGGAGGCCCTTCGTTTTCAGTTCACGGGAGAGCACGCCTGGCAGGGGGTCCACCACCGGGCGGATCCCGACCCCTACGGTCGGTGGGTGATCGCCGGAAACCTGTTGCCGAAGGCAGCCGGTTTCGACCAGGCCGGCCCGGTGGCCGAGGCCCTCCTGGAGTTGGCCCGGGCCGCAGGCGACGCCCAGGTGGGGGCCTGGGAGGCCGAGTTCGACGACCTCAAGAACCGGCTGGAGACCCGGCTTCGTCCCGAGCACCGGGAGCTCTTTCGAGCCTTCGCTCCTCCCGCGGGGACCCTTCCCCCACGGGTCTTCGCCGAGTCCATGGTGCCCCGCCTGGCCCAGGCCGCCCGAAGGGCTTCTCCCCTCCACGACCCCCTGCCCTACCTGCCGGCGATCCGCACACCCGTCCACCTCATCCACGGGCGACAGGACCGACTCATCCCCTTTACCGAAACCCTCCGGCTGGCCGCCTCCTTCCCCCCCGGGGCACCCGTCCGCTCCTGGCTCACGGGGCTCTTCGGCCACTCCCGGGGGGGTCTGGCGGGGAACCCGTGGCGGGCAGCCCGGGAAGGCCTCCACTTCCTGCGGATGATCGGGGCGGTACTCGGTTCGATTTGACCGGGAACGAGGCCTCCTCAGGGTTTCCTTGCCGACAGCAGCGCCTGGGCGACCGTGCGCACGGCCGGGTCGGGGTCCCGAGTGGCCCGTTCCACCAGCTCCAGGGCCCGGGGGGTGCCGATGGCCGCCAGGGCCCGGTAGGCCGCGACGCGGACCTCCCGGGGAGGACGGGAGAAGAGCCCACCCAGCCCCCGCTTCTCGACGGCGGGGACAGCGCCAGGATCCCCCAGACAACCCAGGGCTCGCAGGCATTCCACCCTCACCTCCACCCCATCATCCTCCTCCAGCAGCCTCAAGATCGGTTTCAAAGCCTTTTCCGCCTTCAACGCTCCCAAGGCCCGGCAGGCCATGGCCCGGACTTCGGGAGCCGGATCCTCCAGCATTCCCAGCAGGAGGAGCACGGCGTCGTCCCCCCCCAGCTTCCCCAAGGCCAGCACGGCCTCCTTCCGAACCCGGGGGTCGGGGTGGGCCAGGGTACCGGTCACTTGGGCCACCGCGTGTTCCCCACCCAGCTCCCCCAGGAGGAACAAGGCGTTCCTCACGACAAACCAACGGGAATCCTCCACCAGCCGGCCTGCCACTTCAGCGGCCGCCGATCCCATGGCCGCCAGCGCTTCCAAGAACACCCGCCGCCGGAACCGGTCCGAAGCCTCCCCCAAGGCCTCCGCCAACGTCTCGGCCACCTCCCTGCCCAGGATCGGGAGGGCGGCGATCCACCGGGCCCGGATCTCCGGATCCCGCTCCTGGGCCAACCTCCCCACCAGACGCGACGCCACTTCGGGACCAGACCACCGCCGGGCCAGGGCCGCCGCCTCCCCTTCTTCCCCCCCCGCCAGGGCGAGCTCCAGTACCAGCTCCGCCAGCCCCTCCCAATCCTGGGCCTCCCGGAGTCTTTCGGCTTCCCCTTCCACGACCCTCCGGGCCTGTGGGCGATCCTGGGGACCCGCGGCCAAGAGAGCCGCCACCAGCTCCGCCGGAGGCCCCTTTCCTCGGCTTTCCCCCAGCCCTCCTCCCCCCGGATCTCCCTCGGCCCCGGGTGCCGGCGACTCCGCCGGGGACCGAATCCCCCCCTCGGGCACGGCTCCGGCCGGTAGAGGATCCCACGCCGGCTCCGGGACGGGGCCGAAAAG
>JAUQOX010000224.1 GCA_030550695.1 Gemmatimonadota bacterium
CTCCACCCTGGCCGGCGTGACCGGTCTTACCTCGTTCTCCCGCGAGAACGTGTCGGTGGTGGTGGTGGAGTTCGACTACGACGTCAATGCCGATCTGGCTGCCATTGATGTAAAGGACAAGGTGGATGCCCTCCGGGCGCAGTTCCCCCAGGACGTCCAACCCCCCACGATCCAGAAGCTCGACATCAACGCCATGTCCATCGTGGAGCTGGCCTTGTCCGGTCCCCAGCCCCTGGATGCCCTTTACGATTTCGCCGACCAGATCCTCCGGGACCGTTTGGCCCGGGTGGACGGCGTGGCCACGGTGAACATTGTCGGGGGTCGAAAGCGGGAAATCCAGGTTCTGGTACATCCGGAGCGCCTGCGGGCCTACGGACTCACCGTGACGGATCTGGCGGGGCTCGTGGGCGCGGAGAACCTCAACGTCCCCGCAGGGCGGGTCACCGAACCGGTCAGGGAGTTCTCCGTTCGGGTAGCGGGGCAGTATACCTCGGTGGAGGAGATCGCCGACCTTCCCGTCCCCGTCCAGGGGGGCGGCCGCATTCGTCTGGGAGATCTGGCGACGGTGAGGGCCGGCTTCGCCGATGTTCGGGAAATCGCCCGCTACAACGGCCAGCCCACCGTGAACATTTCCATCCAGAAACGGGCCGACGCCAACACCGTGGCCACCGCCCGGGGCGTCATGGCGGCTGTGGACGAGCTCAAGACATCCTTGCCTCCCGGGGCCGAAATCCGGATAGCCTCGGACCGGAGCGCCTTCATTCGAGACGCGATCCAGGACATCCTCACCAACATTCTCATCGGGATCCTCCTCACCACGGTCATCCTCTTCGCCTTCCTTCACTCCTGGAGGGGCACCGTCATCGCCGCCGTGGCCATGCCGGCCACCATTGTGGCCACCTTCCTGGCCCTGGATCGCCTGGGATTTACCATCAACGTGATGACCCTGATGGCCTTGGGCATCACTGTGGGTATCCTGGTGACAAACACCATCGTCGTCCTGGAAAACATCTATCGTCGTCTGGATCAGGGGGCCCCCCCCCATGAGGCGGCCGAGGAGGGCACCGCCGAGATCGGGGTCGCCGTGGCTGCCAGCGCCCTGACCAACGTCGTGGTCTTCACGCCCATCGCCTTCATGAAGGGGATCATCGGCCAGTTCTTCTACGCCTTCGGCCTCACCGTGGTCTTCGCCACCCTCGTCTCCCTTTTCATTTCCTTCACCCTGGCCCCCCTGATGGCGGCCCGCCTCCTCCGGACCTACGAGACCCGGAAAGAGGAAGAAGGGTGGCTGGGCTTTCTCTGGAAGCGCTTCGACAGGGGCTACGCCAACCTTGAAGGGGACTACCGACGCGCTCTGGGCTGGGTTCTGTCCCGGCCTCGCAACGGGTGGGCCGTGGTGGGCGCCACGACAGTCTTGGCGGCCCTGGCTCTTCTCCTACAGGTGAAGTTCGTCGGTGGCGAGTTCATGCCCTCCCAGGACGAGGGGCTGGTAGAGGTGTCCTTGGAACTGCCCCCCGGCACGCCGGTGCATCGCACGGCCCAGGTCGTCGAGCGGGCGGAAGCCCTCCTTCGGGAGATCCCGGAGGTGACCGACCTGTTGGTCACCGTGGGAGGAGGGGGGGGGAGCATGTTTTCCATGGGCTCCGATGTGAACCAGGCCTCCATCCTGGTCACCGTGGAGTCCCCATTACCCACGGAGACCTTCCTTCCCCGGATTCGCGAACTGCTGGCTCCCCTCCCCGATGCCGAGATCACGGTGTCCTTACCCCAGTCCATGGGGGGGGGTGGGCAGGCACCCCTCCAAGTTCTCGTGAAAGGTCCCGACCAGAACCGCCTCGAAGAACTGGCCCGTCGGGCCACATCGGCGGTGGCCGAGATTCCGGGATTGGTGGACGTGCGCAACACCATCGAGGACCCCAAGCCGGAGGTGGTCTTCCGCCCCGATCGGGAGCGTCTGCGGGCCTACGGGCTCACCGTGGGCCAGGTGGGTAGCGTTCTCCGTGCCTCCATCGAAGGTGTCACCCCGGCCGTCTATCGAGAGCGGGGCGAGGAGCGGGATATCCGCATCCGCCTAGCCGAGGAAGCCCGGTCCCAAGCCGACGAGCTTGGCAACCTGGAGGTCCGCACCTTCTCCGGTATGATCCCCCTGCGGTCCCTGGGTGAACTGTCGCTGTCGGGGGGCAAGACCACCATCCAGCGGGACGAAAAGCAACGCACGGTGCGCATCGATGCCCACATCGGCAGCGGAAGCCTGACGTCTCTCGCCACCGCCATCCGGACCACCCTGGATCGGATGGACTTTCCCCCCGGCTACACATACGAGATCACCGGCCAGTTCGAGATGTTCCAGGAGTCCCTCACCGAAATGCTCAAGGCTCTCCTCCTGGCGATCGTCCTGACCTATGTGGTGCTGGCCATGATCCTGGAGTCGGTGGTGCACCCCGTCACCATCATGATCACCCTTCCCCTGGGGGGTGTGGGCGCTGCCTTCGCCCTCTTCTTGGCCGGAAGCAATCTCAACATCTTCAGCATGATGGCCATCATCATGTTGGTGGGGATCGTGGTGAACAACGCCATCCTGATCCTGGACTATGCGCAGAACCTGAGGGCCAAAGGCCAAACCCTCGTGGAGGCCCTGCTGGAGGCGGCCCCTGCCCGCCTGAGGCCCATCATCATGACCAATGTGGCCATTGCGGTGGCGCTCCTGCCGCAAGCCCTGGGCTCGGGTCCCGGCGCGGTCTACCGCGTACCCATGGCCATCGTGACCATGGGGGGGGTACTGGTGTCGGCGGTGTTCACCCTGTTCCTGATTCCCGTCATCTACCAGAAGCTCGACCGCTTTGCCTTCGGCGCCCACCGTCGAGAACGGGAAGCCAGGAAGTAGCAGTCCGTATCCGGTGCGGCGGACGAGGGCTGCCTGGCGAAGCCCGAGTCCAGACACCCTCAGGGCCCGGAAGCTTCCCCCTCCTCGGATGGTGCAGCGCCCCACGGTCGGCGCGATTCGCCCCCCGCTGAGAGACAACCATTCTCCGGGGGGCGATTCCTTCAGGAGATCTTCACCACGATGTCATGCAGGGTATTGGCGGCCCGGGCCAAACGGTCGCCAGCGTTGGAAAGATGCCGGTAGATCTCCCGCCGCTTGAACATGTTCAGGTAGTCATCCCCTTGGAACAGGTCGGCCAGGGCCTGCCGATAGAGCTTTTCGATCCGACGCTCGGCTTTTCGACCCCCATGGGCGTACTCTTGAGCCTTGGCAGGGCTCCTTTTCAGCGACGCGAATCCTTCCCTCAAGCTCTGGGCACCTCGCAACAGTTCCTGGGCCATAGCCAGCATGTGGGCATCCGGTTCGAGCTTCAGGATGTCCATCTCGTTCACCGTGCTCTTGCAGTAGTTCACCACGTGGTCGAGGTTCGCGATAGCCCGGTAGATATCCTCGCGGTCGAAGGGTGTGGTGAAGGCCTCATTCAAAAGGTGCAGGTTACGCGCCTTAAGGGTGTCGGCGGCGTGTTCGTCGGTCTTTACCAGCCGTCCCACTTCAGGATCGCCCGTTTCCATGTATTTCACCAGCAGCTGGACCGAATGCACCATCATTTCCGCCTGTTCTTCCAACAGGCGGAAGAAGTCAGGCGCCTTGGGGAAGATTCGGTTCAGAATGCGCCGTAGCAGACCTCGCCGGGGCCGCCCTTCCGGCGTCGTTCCGGACCGCCCGCTGACCGGGTCCCTCGGCCGCTCGTTCTCCGGCGACCCGAAAGACTGTGAGTCCATGGCTCCTAAGCCTCCCTCGGACGGTCAGGTGAACACCCGGGTCAGGGAAAACAAGGCCACGGCCAAGAGGGCGGACCCCGGCAGGGTGATGAGCCAGGTCACCACGATCTCCCGCGCCTTACCCCACCGCACTGCCTTTACCCTCTCCGAAGCTCCGATGCCCATGATGGAGGAGGCCACCACGTGGGTTGTGGAGACCGGCCCCCCCCAGAGGGATGCCGAAAGGATCACCGCTGCCGAGGACAGTTGGGAGTCCAAGGCGTGGAGGGGCCGGACCCGGTAGATGGAGAAACCCAGGGTCCGCACAATCCGCCACCCCCCCGAAAGGATTCCCAGGGCCAAGGCGCCGGAGCAGGTGAGGACCACCCAGAACGGCACCTGGAACGTCTCGAGGAACCCCCCCAGCACCAGGGCCAAGGTGAGCATTCCCATGCTCTTTTGGGCATCGTTCGCCCCATGGGAAAAGGCCAGCCCGGCCGCCGTGAGGTATTGACCGAACCGCAGGTACCGGTTGACCGAGGGACGAGCCCCTCGGAGAACAAAGCGGGCCGTCCGATGGACGACGAAACCCACCCCGAAGCCCGCCAGGGGAGAGACCAGCAAGGCCAGGAGGATCTTGACCACCCCTTTCAGGTGGCCTGCGGCCAGCTCTCGGAAGCCCCAAACCACGTGCTCGGTCCCGGCCGCCACCAACACCACCCCCACCATTGCGCCCACCAGGGCGTGGGACGAGGAGGATGGGATTCCCCGCCACCAGGTGATCAGGTTCCAGCCGATGGCCCCCCCCAAGCCACACAGGAGGAGGGTCAAGGACAATCCGGCAGGGAGATCTCCCAGGCTGACGAAGCCGCCGATGGTGTCGGCCACCGCCGTACCGGCCAGCAAAGGCCCCAGGAACTCGAAGCAGGCCACCAGCACCACCGCCTGAGCCGGCGTCATGGCGCGGGAGGCCACCACCGTGGCGAGGATGTTGGCGGCGTCGTGAAATCCGTTGGTATAGTCGAAGAACACAACCAGGAACACCGCCGCTGCCGTCAGCCATAGC
>JAUQOX010000225.1 GCA_030550695.1 Gemmatimonadota bacterium
ACCGCCTCCGCCGCCGCGTAGACTTCGGCGACAGGGACACCCGGACGGAGGGCGGAGAGGACGGCCTCCTCCACCCTCAGCGCGGCCTCAAAGAGGGCCTCCTGGGCCGCTGTGGGCCGTCCCACCACAAACGTCCGGGATTCGTCGGCGGTGTAGCCGTCGTACGTGGCGCCGATGTCCAGGACCACCAGGTCGCCGGGGCGGACCTCCCGGCGGGAGGGGCCGTAGGGAGTGCCCGGGCTCAGGCCAGCGCCGGTGACCACCAGGCCGTGGCCGCCGCGCACGGTCAGGTTCTCGCCGCTCATCAGGAGGACCCCGCCGCCGCGCGCGCCGGGGTAGCGGAGGGGCTGGTAGCCCTCGTGGCCGGCCCGCCGCAGCGCGGCCTCCACCTCCGCCGCCAGGTCCAGCTCGCTGGCGCCGGGACGGAGGATGGAGGGCAGGGCGGCCTGTCCGGCATCGGCGACGGCTGCCGCCCCCTCCGTGGCCCGGATTTCCTCCGGGCCCTTGACCATACGCTGGGCCAGGACCAGAGGGCTGATGTCCTCCACCTTCCAGCCGGGCAGGGCATCCCGCATGCGCCGGTAGAGTTGGGCAGGCATCACATCCAGGTCGGCGCCCAGAGCGCCGCCGGTCAGTCCCTGAGCGGCCAGGACAGCGGCGACGGTATCCCAGCCGCCCCCCGATTCCACTCGCGCCAGGGTGGCCTCCCGGCGGGCCAGGTCCAGCCCCCGGCGGACCAGAAGGACGGCCTCCTGGGGTCCCACCACCAGCGTGGCCGGGCGGGCCGTCCCAGCGTAATAGAGGACGTCTCGCGGGTGGACCAGGATGGCGGCGTCCAGGCCTGCGTCCGCCAGATGTCTCCGCAACTCGTTCAACCGGTCGTTCAAATCTCCTCCGGGAATCGCTGGATAAAAAGACGGGGTTCGCTGCAGCGGTTTCCATCCGCTGTAGCAAACCCCCATTCTACCCCGAATCTGCCGGGCTGCAATCGGCAATCACCGCCCATAACCTCTGTCGGAGCCGAATAGTGAAACTACCCACCAGTGGCTGGGGCATCCCTGCCCCGTCTGCCGTTATGGACGTCTTTGCGGTTTACCGACTGACTCCGGCAAAGTATGTCGGGCGGATTGAGTTCCCCCAGGCCCGGAGCTTCTGCGACAGATTTTGGCCGTTGCAAAAGCCCCTTGCTCCTTCCTATGGACGGGGAGGGGGGTGGGGGTTCCCCCTCCCCTTCCGACCCCCCGGCGCCGGGCTCACTCCGGGAGCTTGGTCCCTCGTTCCGCCGCTATGTCGTCCTTCTGGGCCTCTTCACCCTCGGCAACGCCTCGGATGCCTTCCTCCTGCTTCGGGCCCAAGAGCTGGGGGTGGCCGTCCCCCTCATCCCTCTGTTTTGGGGAGCCCTCCACGTGAGCAAGATGATCTGGAGCCTCCCAGGGGGGATGGCCGCCGACCGCGTGGCCCCCTGGAAGCTCATCGTAGGAGGGTGGGGCCTCTACGCCCTCGTGTATGGAGGATTCGCCCTGGCGAACCAGGCATGGCAAGCCTGGGCCTTGGCAGGCCTCTACGGCCTCTATTTCGGCCTCACGGAAGCTCCCGAGAAGGCCTTGGTGGCCGACTTGGCTCCGTCGCACCTTCGGGCCAGGGCTTTTGGAATCTACCACTTTGCTCAAGGCCTGGGTGCCCTTCCGGCGTCCCTCATTTTCGGTGCCCTTTGGCAGTGGCAGGGAGCCGCCGCCGCCTTCGGCTTCGGCGGTGGACTCGCCCTCCTGGCAGCCCTCCTCCTGCCTTGGGCACTTTCGGGGTCCCCTGCGGTAAAGGGCGCCGAGGTCAACTCCTCACCCTACAATCCGGCAGGTCGAACATGAACGTCGTCCTTCTCGGCGGAGGCCGAATCGGACAGGCCATCGCCAAGGATCTCGCTTCCGATCCGCGGTTCCATGTCACGGTGGTGGACCGTTCCCAGGACGCTTTGTCCCGGGTGGCGGCGTCTTCGGGGTGCGCCACCCGCCAGGCGGACCTCTCCGATCCCGCAACGGTCCGCCAGGTTGTCCAGGGACAGGATCTGGTGGTCGAAGCCCTCCCGGGGTTCCTGGGTTTCCGGACCCTGCAGGCCATCCTCGAGGCTGGCAAACCCGTGGTGGACATCGCCTTCTTCCCCGAGGATCCCTTCAGTCTGGATGGCCTGGCCAGGACCCAAGGTCTCGTGGCGGTGGTGGACGCAGGAGTGGCGCCGGGTCTGAGCAATCTCCTCTTGGGCCATCACGAAGCCACCATGGAAAGGGTGCTCCGCTTCGAGTGCCTGGTGGGGGGCCTGCCCGTGATCCGGCATTGGCCGTTCCAGTACAAAGCCCCCTTCTCGCCGGCGGACGTGGTGGAGGAGTACACCCGCCCGGCCCGGGTCCGGAGGAACGGAAGACTGGTCCTCCTGCCTGCCCTTTCGGAGCTGGAAACTCTGGACTTCCCGGAGGTGGGGGCCCTGGAGGCTTTTCTCACCGACGGACTGCGGACGCTCCTCCGGACCTCCAAGGTCCCGGACATGGTGGAAAAGACCCTCCGTTACCCTGGACATGCCGAGTGGATGAAGGGCCTGCGGCATCTGGGCTTCTTCGAGGCCAAGCCGCTGAAGGTGGGAAGCGTGGAGGTGGCGCCCCGGGAACTGACGGTCCGCCTCCTGGAACGGGTATGGGCCTTCGACGAGGGGGAGGAGGACCTGACCGTCATGCGGATCCAGATCGAGGGACAGGAAGGGGGGAAAAGGTTGTTGCATTCCTACTTCCTTCTGGATCGGTACGACTCGGAATCCCGGGTATCGTCCATGGCCCGCACCACCGGGTACACGGCCGCTGCCGTGGTCCGACTCTTGGGCGAGGGCCGCTACCGGGAGCCGGGTATCACCCCCCTGGAGCTGGTGGGGCGGGACCCCGAGGCCTTCGGCTTCCTCTTGGACGAGTTGGCAGCCAGGGGGATCCGTTTTCGTCACGAGGTGCGGGAGGTGGAGGAATGACGTGGCCGGCGGCAGGTCCTTGGGGACAAGCAGCTTTGCTATGTGGAGCTCTCCTGGGGCTGGGGGGAAAAGGAGGCGCCGGAGCAAGTCCCCT
The DNA here is from genome assembly GCA_030550695.1 of Gemmatimonadota bacterium. Classification (GTDB taxonomy): domain Bacteria; phylum Gemmatimonadota; class Gemmatimonadetes; order Longimicrobiales; family Gaopeijiaceae; genus JAUQOX01. The sequence continues at coordinate 3,099 of JAUQOX010000225.1, forward strand.
TCTTGCGCCACCCTCGGGGGAAAGGGGGACCACCCCCTCCGGAGGGGCGGCCCTGGAGTTCCGCCCACCCCCCCTCCCCTGGGGAAGCACCGGCCACCGGTACGTCAGCCGGGCGGCCCACGAAGGGCTGCCTCCGGACCTGCCCACCTTTTTCCGGGAAGCCGGGGAGCAGCTCGTGTATCTGGGGCCCGAGCCCGACCGCTGGCGTAGCCCGGACCTCCGGGAAATGAACGACGCCTGGCAGTTCGACCACTACATCGACCTGGAAAACGTACCTGAGGGGGCCCTGGATGCCCCGGACCGGTGGGAGTTCCTGACCCTCCTCCACCAGGCCGGCATCCAAAGGCCCCAACAGAACGTGGGCTTCCTGCCTTGGCGCATTCTCGAACTCTACCAGAGGCTCGCTTCCGGTTTTGCCCGTTGGCGGGAACTGCCGGAGGGTCCGGAGCGAAGGTTCCTGGAGGCCCGGATCCTGAACGATGCGGGCATTCTGGGTCACTACGTGGCCGATGCCGCCCAACCTCACCACACCACCATCCATTTCAACGGGTGGGCCGAGGGCGTGCCCAACCCGAAGGGATTCACCAGCGACCGGGGCTTCCATGCCCGTTTCGAGTCCGCCTTCGTGGAAGCGCACGTCACGTACGAGGAGGTGGCGCGGCGGATGAGCCCCCAACCCCGGCCTCTGGGACCGGCCCGGCAGGCGATCTGGGAGTACGTCCGCGAGGGCAACCGCGAGGTAGAACGGCTCTACGAGCTGGAACTGCGTTTCGGCTTTCGGCCGGAGCTGCCGCCCCACCCTGAAACCGTCGCCTTCGCGGCGGAGCGGCTGGCGGAAGGAGCCGAAATGCTCCGGGCTCTGTGGTGGAAGGCCTGGCTGGAGAGCGAGATGATCCTGGCCCTTGAGCGGGAGCGGCGCCGACGGTGAAGGTTTTCACATCGGAAGGCCCCCTAGCGGCCAATCCCCTGTTGGAACGGACCCTCCCGATCCCCTTCCACAGGATCCGCCCCGAGCACGTGGTACCGGGAGTCCGCCTCCTCCTGGCCAAGGCCCAGGCTGCCCTGGACGCCCTGCCCCGGCACCCCGAGGATCCAAGCTGGGACAACACCCTTGCCCCCTTGGATGCCGTGGTTCAGGAGGTGGGGGAGACCCTGGCGGTGGTGGAACATCTCCTTTCCGTGGCGGAGACTCCTGCCTTAAGGGACGCCTACCACCAGGTGCTGCCGGAGGTTGCGAGCTTCTGGTCCCGCATCCCGCTGAACGCCCCCCTCTGGCGGCGGCTTCGGGCTTACGCCGAAACCCCCCAAGCCGGAAGTCTCGGGGGTGTTCGTGCCCGTCACCTGCGAAAAACCCTTCAGGAGTTCCGGCGGGGGGGAGCGGACCTGGCCCCCGCGGCCCGGAGGCGGCTGGAGGAGATCCACCGGGAGCTGGCGGAATTGGAGAAGCGGTTCTCCGACCATGTCCTGGACGCCACCGCCTCGTGGAAGCTCTTGGTCACCGATCCCGCCCGCCTGGAGGGGATCCCCCCCGACGCCTTGGCTCGATTCCGGCAGGCGGCCCGCCGGGAGGGGAAGGAGGGCTGGCTTCTCGGCCTCGATGAGCCCTCTTACCAGGCTGTCTTGAAGCATGCCCGGGACCGGGAACTCCGGGAGGAGGTCCATTCGGCCTACGTGAGTCGTTGTCGAGGGGATGCCTTCGACAACGT
>JAUQOX010000226.1 GCA_030550695.1 Gemmatimonadota bacterium
GGGGTCGGCTGCCTGGTACGGGACCCGCCGGGCGGCTCCTTTCCCCTGAGGGGATTTCTCCAGGCTCGGTCCCTTTCATCGGCGGAACTCGTCTTCTTCCAGGATGGCCGCCAGCGTGTCCACCAATCGCTGGGCGTCGTCCGAACTGAACACCATGGGCGGCTTGATTTTGAGAACGTTTTGCTCCGGCCCGTCGGTGGAGAGGAGGATGCGGTGCTCCCGCAAGCGTTCCTTGAGCCGGCCTGCCAGGTGGGGGTCCGGCGTCCGAAGGATGGGGTCGGAGACCACCTCGACCCCCAGGAAAAGCCCCATTCCCCGAATGTCTCCCAACAGGGGGAAACGGGTTTGCAGAGCCCGGAGATCCTCCATGAGCTTCTTCCCGACCGCGCGGGCGTTCTCCTGGAGGCCCTCCTCCCGAAGGACGTCCAGGACCGCGAGGCCGACGGCGCACGAGACGGGATTCCCTCCGAAGGTGCTGAAGTACTCCATTCCCGTGTCGAAGGCGTCGGCGATCTCGGGTGTGGTGATCACCGCCCCCAAGGGATGTCCGTTCCCGATGGGCTTTCCGAGGGTCACGATGTCCGGTACCACTCCCTGGGCCTCGAAGGCCCAGAAGTGGCTCCCCACCCGTCCGAAGCCGACCTGGACCTCGTCGGCTACGCAAACCCCCCCTGCCTCCCTCACGTGGCGGAAGGCTTGTTCCAGGTATCCCGGAGGGGGCACGATCTGCCCCGCACACCCGAGGAGCGGTTCGACGAAGAACGCCGCCGGCGGCCGCCCTTCCGCCCTCATGAGGGCCACCACCTGGCGGACGTGTTCGGCGTAACGAGCCCCCACTTCCTCCAGGGGGAGAACCTGGGGTTCGACGTTCGGAGAGACCCCTGCCCTGGCCCAAGCCGGCCCGGAGCCGGACGGAGCCGGCGCCCCTCCGCCACCGCGATGGCGCCCGGGGGTGGGGGCGGGAGGTGTCGGGCCGCCGGGGCCGAAGGCTCGGAACCTCCCCCGGTACGGATCCGGAAGATGGGTCTTGTGGACCCAGCGGCGGGGGGGGTAACCGCCGGGTCCGTCGAACTTGTAGGGACTGATGTCCACCAAGGAGGAGGTGTTGCCGTGGTAGCCCCCCTCCACCACGAGAATGTCTTTCCTACGGGTGTAGGCCCGGGCCAAGCGGAGTGCCAGCTCGTTGGCCTCGCTCCCGCTGGACACGAAAAAGACCTTGGAGAGGTTGCCCGGGCAGAGGGCCACCAGCCGTTCCGCATATTCCACGAGGTACTCGTGGAGGTAGCGGGTATTCGTGTTCAGGAGAGCCATCTGCCGGTGGGCGGCCTCCACCACCTTCGGATGGCAATGCCCGACGTGGGGCACGTTGTTCACACAGTCCAAGTAGGGCTGGCCCTCGCGGTCGTAGAGGAACTGCCCCCGGCCCCGCACGAGGACGAGGGGATTCCGGTAGGCCACGCTCAGGTTGCGGCCCAGGTACTCCTTCCGGAGACGAAGGATCTCTTCCCGGCTCCGGGGGGGCGGTGGTGAGAGGGGCGAGCCCGAAGGTCTTCCGGGGCGGGCGGGCCCGGGGAACGGTTCGGGAGCCCAACCCGACCCCGCCACCCCCTCCTCTGCGGCCCGGTCCGGCAGGCGCAAAATGAGGTTCGGGTCAGGGGAAAGGAGCTTCCAGAGGTCCCGCTGGGAGGGGCGGGCCACGCCCGGAAAGTTCCCCTTGAGCCCCAGCAGATGGGTGATCACCTGAAAGTGGAGGTGCGGCGCCCACCCGCCGTTGTCCGGTGGAGCCCCGATTTTGGCGAAGGGACGACCCCGGGGCACTTCCTGACCAGGGGTGAGGGTGCCCAGCACCTCTCGGTCCAGGTGGCCGTAAAGCGTCCAGAAGCGGACCCCGTTTCTGAGGTGGTCCTGGGAAGAAGGAAGCCGGTGCTCCAGGATCACCGTGGGGCCGTAATCCAGGAAGCCGGCATTGTCCGCCACGGAGTGGACCCGGGCATCGAAGGGAGCAAAGACCAGCGTTCCCGCCGGCAGGAAAAGATCCAGCCCCAGGTGAACGGTGCGCCATTCTTCTTCCTCACCCTCGCCCGCCCGAAAGAGGGGGGAGACGTACCAGAAACGCACTTCGTCGTAGCGCCCCACGCCCACCCTGGCCCTCCGCCCCGCCAAGGTAGAAAAGAGGAGGTGGCTCCAGGCCTCCGCGTCTTCGGCCGGGGGAGCCAGCCCGAACTCTTTGGTGTCCACCGCCAAATCGAAGACATGGACCGGCGCCTGGTCCAAAGGGATCGGTTCCGGATCGCCGACCACAGGGGCTCCCTCCGCCCCATGGCGCCGGAGCCACTCCACCACCACCCGCGCCCCCGGAACGGGCTCCAGGCCGCACGCCTGCCGAAAGAGAAAGTGGGCGAGGTCGTCGCTTTCCCCCTCCAGGCGTGCCAAGAGCTCCCAGGCCGGAGCTTCGCTCACCGTGAGGTAGGGGAGAGCCGGCTCTTCCCGTTTCCTTCGGGCGCTGATGACCACCGAGGCGCACAGCCGAAGACCCATAAGGGGGAACAGGGCTTCCACCTCTTTTTCCCCCAAGGGGAAGGCCCGGTGGTAGCCGGCCACCAGGCGAGCTGCCACCCCGAGGGGATCGCTCTTTCCCAGCATGGCATAGGCCGCGGCGATGGCCGCCTCCCCCACGGTAAAGCTGCGGACCGCATCCCCGAGGTCCACGATCCCGGCAATCCTCCGTTCCTCCGGGTTCCCGCCGGCGGGGGGGGGAGCCACCAGGACATTGTGGTCGTTGGCATCCCCGTGGATCACGCTCAAACGGAGATGGGGAACGAGGGGACCCAGGCGTTCCAGGAACCGGCCGCTCATCTCTTCCAGGAGATCCCTTCTGCCGGGGTCTTCCACGGCCTCCAAGCCCAGCCGCACCACCCGACCTGCGGCCTTGAGGTCCCAGGGCAGTTGCCGGTCCTGCATGGGATGGCTGAAATCTTCCAAGGCCCGGTCCATCCCCCCCAGAAAGGACCCCAAGGCTTCGAAGAGGGCCGGCCGCTGGGGCCGGACCCGGCAGAGGGGCTCCCCCGGGATCCAGGTGAGGAGGCGGGCCAGGTGCCGTTGCCCTTCCTCCCCTTCCAGCTCCACCCATTCGGCTCCGCCGGGAGTGCGGAGAACTTTGGATTGGGGGAACCCGGCCAGAGCCAGGTGCTCCAGGAGCCGGTTCTGAAAATCCAATACGGCCGGATCTTCGCCCGCGTGGGCGATCTTCAGGACGAAACGGCGGCCGGTGGCCTCCTCCAGAAGAAGGAAGTTCTGATCCCGGTCCGAGGGGAGCTCTTCCCCCCAGGTGGCGGCTATCCCGAAATGATCTCGGGCTGCCCGTAGGGCCTCAGGGAGGGAAAAGCGAGGGCGATGCTGCGGCTGCCACATCATGGTCCGAGTTCCGGCAGGGGCGAAGGGGCCAGGTCCTGCTGCGGGAATCCTAGAGGGGTTGTAGCTTGGACGCCAGCGAGGGCGTCTGGCCGCAGCTCCGGGTCCCCGCACCCGGTGCCCAGGGACGACCAGGATGAAATCGGCCGACCCGCTGAGCTCTTCCTCTTCCAGAACGAGAGGTGAACCATGAATCGTTCCGCTCGCAAGGCTGCCGACCTGCCCGAGGCCCCTGCTCCCGACGAGGGCGGCCCCGGGGGGCTTTCCCGCCGACAGTTCCTGGAAGCCGGCCTGGCGGTGGGGGGGGCGCTGGCCCTGGGCGGGGGGGCCTGCGCGGCCCCCGATGCCGGACGTACGGGAGGGGTGGGACGGGTCCCGGGCCCGGGCCAACCCTGGCCCGTTTCCACCTTCGAACTGGACGAGGTCACCCTCACCCAACTCCACAGCGGGATGATGAGCGGCCGCTGGAGCGCCGAGGAGATCACCCGTCGGTACCTGGAGCGGATCGAGGAGTTGGACCGGAAGGGGCCTGCCCTCCGGTCGGTCATCGAGGTAAACCCGGATGCGGTGGAGATTGCCCGAGAGTTGGATCGGGAACGGGAGGCGGGGAGGGTACGGGGACCTCTCCACGGTATTCCCCTTCTCCTCAAAGACAACATAGACACCCACGATCGCATGACCACCACGGCGGGCTCCCTTGCCCTGGAAGGTTCCATCCCTCCCCGGGACTCGGCGGTGGCCGCACGGCTTCGGGCCGCCGGGGCCATCCTCCTCGGAAAGGCCAATCTGAGCGAGTGGGCCAATTACCGCTCCACGCGGTCCTCGTCAGGCTGGAGCGCCCGGGGCGGGCAGTGCCGGAACCCCTACGTCTTGGACCGGAACCCCTGCGGCTCCAGCTCCGGATCGGGAGCGGCGGTGAGTGCCAACCTTTGCGCTGCGGCGGTGGGAACGGAGACCAACGGATCCATCGTGTGTCCGGCGAACGCCAACGGGGTCGTGGGCATCAAGCCCACCGTGGGCCTCATCAGCCGGCGAGGGATCATTCCCATCTCCCACAGCCAAGACACGGCGGGCCCCATGGCCCGGACCGTCCGGGATGCGGCGATCCTCTTGAGCGTCATGGCAGGACCGGATCCGGAGGACCCCGCCACGGCCGCGGCTGCCGGCCATATCCAGGAAGACTACACCGCGTTTCTGGACCCCGATGGCCTCAAGGGTGTGCGGATCGGAGTGGCCACCCAATACTCCCGAGGGCACGAAAGGGTGGAAGCCCTCTTCGCCCAGGCTCTGGAGGAGATGCGGCGGGCGGGTGCCACCGTCATCGAGATCCCTGAGGTGGAAGCCTGGCGTCAGATGGGACGGCACTCCTCCACGGTGCTTCG
>JAUQOX010000227.1 GCA_030550695.1 Gemmatimonadota bacterium
GGGGGGGGCCGAGCTTGATTCGTTTCCGGCCGCACCGGACCAACCGCTCCCCGGGGAGTCTCCACCGGCGGAAAGGCCCTCAGACCCTGCCTGAACCAGGAGGTCTTCCATGTTCCTTCGGTCGTTTTTCCCTGCCTCGATGCGGGCCGGCATCCCCCTTCTTTGGGGGGGCTTGGCCTCGGTGCTCCTCCCCTGGGCCGCATGGGGCCAGCAGACCCGTCAGCAGGCTTCCGAACAGGAGCTTCTTGCCCGGGCCCGGGCCATCCACCAGGCGGCCATCACCATCGACACCCACGTGGACATCCCCTTCAACTGGGCCACGCCGGAGGTGAACCCCTGCACGGGCACCGACATGAGGGTGGATCTCCCGAAGATGAGGGCCGGCGGGGTGGACATGGTGTTCCCGGCCGTCTATGTGGGACAGGGCCCCCGGACGCCCGAAGGGTATGCCCAGGCCAAGGAGTCGGCCCTCACGAAGTTCCGGGCGGTGCACCGGGCCGCGGAAGAGATGTGCCCCGAGTTGGTGGAGATCGCCTACCGGGCCGACGACGTGGCCCGCATCGTGGCCAAAGGGAAGATGGTCTATGGGTTGGGGATCGAGAACGGCTACGTCATCGGGAAGGACTTGAGCCTCCTGAAAACCTACTACGACCTGGGGGTCCGCTACATCACCCTCACCCACTCGGGGAATAACGACATCGCCGACTCCTCCACCCCCCGGGGCGAGCCGGCCGAGGAGTGGGGAGGGCTGTCCCCCTTCGGCAAAGAGGTGGTCCGGGAAATGAACCGCTTGGGGATCATGATCGACGTTTCCCACGTTTCCGACAACACCGTGCGGGACGTCCTGGCCCTTTCCCGGGCACCCATCATCGCCTCCCATTCCGGGGCCCGGGCCCTGGCCGACGTTCCCCGGAACCTTAACGACGAACTCCTCAAAGGCATCCAAAGGAACGGCGGGGTGGTCCAGGTGGTGGCGTTGGCCGGTTACCTCCAGGTGGATCCGCCGGAGCGGCGCCAGGCGCTTCAGGCCCTGCGGGAAGAGTTCGGGTTCCTGAGCCAGGCTCAGGTCCGCGCCCTAAGCCCGGAGGAGCGCGCCGCCTACGAGGCCCGTATGAGGGAGCTCCGCCCCCGGTACGAAGCGCGCCTGGCGGAGCTCGACGCCCGCTGGCCGCCGGCCAGCTTGAAAACCTTCGTGGACCACATCGACTACATCAAGAACCTTGTGGGCATCGACCATGTGGGGATCGGTTCGGATTTCGACGGCGGAGGCGGGGTGCCGGGGTTCAACGATGCCAGCGAGGCACTGAATGTCACCGTGGAGCTGCTGAGGAGAGGTTACACGGAAGAGGAGATTCACAAGATCTGGGGGGGGAACTTCCTCAGGGTGTGGCGAGAGGTGGAGCGGGTGGCGGCTGAGTTGCAGAAGGGCGGCCACTGAGGGCTGCCGGCCGGTCCGGCGGCAGGACCGGGGGGGAGGGGGCTGGTTCGCCGGCCGAAGGAAAGGCGGGGCGAACGGGGGTCCCTGGCCGGTTTGGCCGTGGCGGCGGGGTAGGGCGGTAGCCCGGTGGCGCGGAGGTCTCGAAAGGAGTCGCGGAGGCCATGGACAGACGCAGGGGAGGCGGCCGACGGGGTCCCGGGGGCAGGGGCCTGGGGTTCTGGCTGGCTCTGGTCCTCTGCTTCCCTGCGGCCCTCGGGGCCCAGAGTATCCGGGGGCGAACGCTGGAATCCGGCACCGGCAGGCCCGTGGAGGGAGCGCAGGTTTCCCTCGTGGCAGCGGACGGGAAGGTGGTGGCGGAAGCCATCAGCGGCCGGGAAGGAGCGTTTCAGCTGCTGGCCCGAGTGGGAGGGAGGTACACACTGCGGGCAAGTCATCTGGCGTATCTCACGGTCACCTCCCAGCCCTTCGATCTGCCGGACGGGGAGGAGCTCTTGGTGGATTTGGCCCTCACCACCGCCCCCATTCCCATGGACCCCCTCACCATCACGGCGCGGCGGGTGGACCCCCGGATCGGCTCCACCATCGAGGGGTTCTACGCCCGGGCCAAAATGGCCGGAGAGGGGCTGGGCTTCGGGAGGGTGGTCCGCCGGATCGACCCGGAAGTCACCAGCTCCTCCACGGTCCGGGATGTCCTCCGTTGGCTGGAGCCCCCCAACCGGGGGGAGTCCATTTCCCAGCGCTCGCCGGGGTGTTTGGTCATCTACTGGAACGGAGAGCTGGTCCTGTCGGCGGACCAGGCCCAGGAGTGGCTGGACACCCAAGCCTCGTTCTTCGAGGGGATGGAGTACTACCGGAACCCCTACGATGCACCGCTGGCCTTCCGGGAGATCCCCATCTACCTCCAGGACCAGGTGTCGTGCAGTGTGCTGGCCCTTTGGCCCAAAACCGGATACTTCGGAGAGCCGCCGCCCAACCTGCTCCCACCCCAGGAGCGGTTCAGCGCCTCGGCCTATTTCTATCGGCTGGATGGGAAGATGGCTCCCGCCCCGGGGGCAGGTGTGGAGGTGGCCGGGCATGTGGGGATCCGGCCCAACCTGGCGGTGGGGTTGCACGTGCGGACCACGCGGCACCAGGTGCCGGCCTCCGTGGTCCGAAGGACGCTGGAGATTCTGGAGGATCCCCCCTTCGTCATGACCCAGGGACGTCGACCTTTCACCCTCTGGGTGGTGGGGGCCGAAGGCCGGCTCACTTTGCGGGAGCGGGAGGCCGTCCGGCCCATCTTCGCGGGCCGGTTCGACGTGGCCCGGAGGGCTCTGAGTCTGGTGGCCAATCGGTTCGGGCACCCGGCCGAGACGGTCTCGTCCTTCGGCGCCGGCTTGGGGCTGGCGGCCGGTATAGAGGCCCTGTATCGGGGGAAGTGGGCCATCACCGGGGTGGTGAACTACGACTGGTGGGACTTCGAGCCCTATCCGGAACTGGAAAAGGCCTGGTACACGACCAAGGCCACCTGGCGGGGATTCGGGGTTCGGGTGGGGGTGGGGTATGCCCTGGGGCGTTAGGTCCGCTCTACCAGAGCAATAGGACCGTTTCCCGGTCGTCGAGGCGGCTGAGGCCCGCCTGGCGGGCCAACTCCAAGGCGGAAAGCCACTCCTCTGCCTTCAAGGGGCGGCTCAACTCGGGGAAGGTCTCCTTGCGTACCTTACCCGCAGGCCGATACTGGCCCATCACGTTCACGTAGGTGTCCGGGCCGAGCTCCTGGGCGATCCAGTTCAGGATGGCCCGGCTCTCTTCCAGTAGGCCCGGCATGACCAGGTGCCGGATGAGAACCCCCCGGGTGGCCAGGCCCTGGGAGTCGAAGCGCAGGGGCCCCACCTGCCGGTGCATTTCCTGGACGGCGGAGCGGGCCGCTTTCGGGTAGTCCTCGGCCTTGAGGTACCTTCGGCACAGCTCCGGGTCGAAGAGCTTGAGGTCGGGCATGTAGATGTCCACCACGCCGTCCAGCAAGGACAAGCTTTCCAGGGAGTCGTAGGCGCTGGTGTTGTAGACCAGGGGAAGCCGGAGCCCCCCCTCCACGGCGAACACCAGAGCTTCCAGGACCTGGGGCACCACGTGTTCGGGGGTCACAAAGTTGATGTTGTGGCACCCCATCTCCTGCAGACGCAGCATAAGGGCAGCCAGTCTTTCCGGGGGCACCCCCGGCGTGCCGGGCCGTAGCCCCTGGCTGATGTCGAAGTTCTGGCAGAAGACGCAGCGCAGATTGCAGTGGCCGAAGAAGATGGTCCCCGAGCCGTTCCACCCCCTAAGGCAGTCTTCTTCGCCGTGGTGGGGGAAGGCGCTGGTGACCACGGCGTAGCGGCCGGTCTTGCAGGCGGACCACCGGCCCTCCAGGCGGTTCACCCCGCAGTCCCTGGGACAGGCCCTGCACGACGCCAAGCCTGCCACCGCCCGTTCGGCCCGGCTGCGGATCTCCTCCACGCCCAGCCGCAGATAGGCGGGCTCGAAGTTCCTGGGTGCGCCGGGGGCTTTCATCGGCCCGAGTCCAGCCGCACCGGCAGCCTGCGGGCCCCCCACGTTCCCGGCCGGGGCTCGAAGCGGCCGGGCACTGGGGTGCCGCAGCGGCGGCAAGCGCCTTCGGGGGTAAGGTTCCACTCCGAGAGGACGTACCAGTCCCTCCCGATGAGGAGTTCGCCGCAGGTAGGGCACCAGGTGCTCTGGCCCGCCTTGTCATGGACGTTCCCCGTGTAGGCGAACCGGACCCCGCATTCCAGGGCGATGCGGCGAGCCTTGGCCAGGGTGGCTGGAGGGGTGGGCGGAACGTCCCGGAGCTTCCAGTCGGGGTGGAAGGCCGTGAAGTGGACCGGAACCTGGGGGCCCAGCTCTTCCACGATCCAGTGGCACATGGCCCGGATCTCGTCTTCGGAATCGTTCCAACCCGGGATGAGAAGGTTGGTGATCTCCACCCAGCACGAGGTCTCGCGGACCACATAGCGCAGGGTGTCCAGGACCGGCTCCAAATGCCCTGCGGCCAGCTTGCGGTAGAAGGTCTCCGTGAAGGCCTTGAGGTCGATGTTGGCGGCGTCCATCCAACGGTAGAACTCGGCCCGGGGCTCGGGGGTCACGTACCCCGCCGTCACGGCTACGGAAAGGATCCCTTCTGCCCTGCAAGCCTGGGCCACGTCCACGGCGTACTCGTGGAAGATCACCGGGTCGTTGTACGTGAAGGCCACGCTTCGGCACCCCAGCCGTTTGGCCGTGCGGGCAATGGTCTCGGGGCTGGCCCGGTCCATGAGGCGGTCCATCTCCCGGCTCTTGGAGATGTCCCAGTTCTGGCAGAACTTGCA
>JAUQOX010000228.1 GCA_030550695.1 Gemmatimonadota bacterium
CCTCCGGCGGGGGGGGGAAGGACTTCCGGTTCGGAGGCGGGACGGGGCCGGGGACCGGGGGTTCACCCTGCTGGAGGTGTTGGTGGGCCTGACGGTGGCGGCCTTGGCTTTGACGGCGGGATTTGCGGCCCTCGCCTTCGTGTCGGACCGGGAGACGGCCGTGGACGAGCGTTCGGCGGAGGCCCTCCGGGGGGCTACCGCCCGGCGGCTCCTGGTGGAGTGGCTCGCGGAAGCCCGGCCCCAGGCGGGCCGCCGGAGGGCGGTCTTCCAGGGGTTTGACGCCGAAGACTTCGGGGTGGAGACGGACTCCCTTACCTTTCCCACGTCCGCCCCCACGCCCCTGGGGGCCCGGATCACCAGCGTGCGGCTCTTTGTGGACCGGGACGAGGGTACGCCGGAGCGGGGGTTGGTGGCGGAACTCAGGGAGTTCCTCACGGACGAGCCGCGGCTGGTGGAACTGATTCCGGAGGTGGGGGCGCTCTCCGTCCGTTACCTCATGCCGGTGGAGGGAGCCACGGGGGAATGGATCACGGGGTGGACCTCCAACCGGCTTCCCTTGGCGGTGGAGCTTACCCTGGAGCCCGCCCGGGGGGATTCCCTCCCCCCCCTGCTTCGCTACCCCATCCGAGTGGCCCTGGAGGCGGCGCGATGACGAAGAGGATCGGGCAGCAGGTGTCGGAGGTGTTGGGTTGGGTTGGGGAGGCCGCCGCGGGCGGAGCCGTGGGGGGGGCGGCGGCCCGGCCCCTCCCTGGCCCGGGCGGGCGGCGGTGGCCCCTGGCTCCCCGACGGCAGCCAGGGGCCCCCGCGGGTGCGCCCTCCCTCCGGCGAGGGGGATTCGCCTTGGTGGCGGCCCTCTGGCTCCTGGTGGCCCTGGGGGCCGTGGGTCTCCAAGCGGCGCTGGCCTCCCAGGCCCGCCGGAAGGCCTCGGCGAACCTGTTGGACCAGGTTCGGGCCCGGGCAGCGGCCTTGGCGGGTTCGGAATATGCCCGATCCCGCCTGACGGCGGCCATGCTGGGCAAGGCCGAAGAGTTGCGCTCCCAGGCCATGGCCCAGGCCCGGAACCCCCGACAACGGGAAATGATGGCCCGGACCAGCGTGCGCAACCTCTTCCGGAGCGTGAACCCCTTCGAAGATCCCTGGCGCGAGCCCCAGGGGCTGGTGGTTCCCGAGATGGCGTTCGGAGATGCGCGTTTCGCCCTGCTTCTGCGGGATGTGGGGGCCGCTCTGAACCTGAACGAGGCCACCGAGGAGATGCTCCGGAACTTCTTCAGCCAGGGCATGGGCCTGGACTGGGCCGAGGCGGACAAGCTGGCTCAGGCCATCCTGGACTGGCGGGACGAAGACGAGATCCCCCGGATCAACGGTGCGGAACGGGAAGAGTATCTAAGGGAGGGTGCCCTGGTGCTCCCCCCCAACCGGGACTTCGTGGAACTGGACGAGCTGAGGCATGTCCGGGGGATGACGCCGGAGCTGTACGTGCGGGCGGCGCCGCACCTGACCCTCCTGGGCGACGGGCGGATCAACGTAAACGCCGCGCCGGAGCCGGTGCTCCTGGCTCTGCCGGGGGTGGATCGGGGGGCGGCGGTGGCGATCCTCCGTTTGCGGGACTCCGGCTATCTCCCCCGGAGCGTCCAGGAGCTCCGGGGGCTCCTTCCCACGGGGGTGGCCCAGGCGATCCAGGCCCAGGGGAGGGCGTTTTCGGACCGGGTGAGCTTCACCACGGACCAGGTGGAAATCCTCAGCCAAGGTTGGATGGACGGCAGCCCGGTGCAGGTCACGGTGCGCACCGTGGTGAGCCGAGGAAACAACGAGGCGGTGGTGGTGGGCAGGGAGGTGTTCTGATGGTAGAGCTTTCGACCATGGGATCCCGAACGACAGGCCACCCTCGGGAAGGGTGGGAAAGGGCAAGGGTGTGATGCCCCGAAGGGGAAAGACACGCATCGGGGTCGCCTTGGCCCCCCGGGAGGCGGTGGCGGGGTTTCTCTCCCCGGGGGGCCGCCCGTGGGTCCGGGTGGAGCTGGGGCTCCCGGAGGGTGGTGCGGGGGGAGGCTGGGGCGCCGAGTTGCCCCGGGTGTTGGGGCGCCTGAAGGGCGCTCTGGAAGAGGGAGGGGGTCGGGCCACGGAGGGGGCGTCGGTGGTGGTGGCCCTTCTACCCCCTTGGGCCGACGTCCGTGTGGTGAACCTGCCTCCCCTTTCCCGGGGGGAGGTGGAAAGGATTCTCCGGCGGGACGTGGCCCGGTACTTCTTGGGGGGAGACGAGCCGAGGGAGGTCTCGGTTCGGGTCCCGAAGGGGGCCGGGAGGACGAAGGGTCCGGGGGGGCAGAAGGTGTTGGCCGCCGCCGTGGCCGAGCCCCTGCTGGAGGCTTTGCGGGCTGCCGGGGAGAGTGTGGGATGGAGCCTCGAGGCGGTGGTCCCGGCCCACGGGGCCTGGGTGGCGGCGGTGAGGGGGGGAGGAGACGCAAGGGTCGAGGGCGTGGTGGCGGTGGTGGGGGAGGTGGCCCACCTGATCCGCTTGGAGGGAGGGGATCCCGTTTCCGTGCGTCAGGTACCGGTGGAGGATCGGGAGGCGGTGGCCGCGGCGTTGGGGGGGGGGCCGGGTCGGGTGGGGGTCTTCGGGGCCCCCGGCGTCCGGGACGCCCTGAGGGAGACCCTGGCGGCGACGGGCTGGGTTGCGGGAGGGAACGGACGGGGTTGGGTGGGGAGCGGAGAGGAGGCGGCCGCCGCCTTCGCGACGAACGGGTTGCTGAGGCTCCTCCCAACGTCCATGCGCCGGGAGCGGGCCGAGCGGGCCCGGCGGTGGGCCTGGCGTCTCGGGGGGGCCGGGGTGGCCCTGGCGGTGGCGGCCGCCGGGGTCCAGCTCTGGGGGCTCCACCGGGAACTGGCGGCGGTTCAGGCCCGGCGGGCGGAACTCCGGTCGGAGGTGGCCCCCCTCCTCGCTGCCCGGGACTCCCTGGAACTCCTCCGGGGACGGGTGGAGTCCATAGCCACCCTCACCCGGAGCGCGCCCTCCTGGACGCGCTCCCTGGTGGATTTGGCGGCGACGCTTCCTCCGGATGCCTACTTGACGGGGTTCTTCGCCAGCGGGGACACCGTCGAACTGGCAGCGGCAGGAGCCCGGGCCGGTGAGGCGATCCAGGCCCTCCGGCAGGGGGGACTCTTCCTGGAGGTCAGACTCCAAAGTGCCATCGAGCGGGAGCTTTTGGAGGGGGAGACGGTGACGGAGCGTTTCCGCATCTGGGCTCGGGTACCGCCGGGGGAGCGGGGGGAATCATGAGAGATCCTCGAGGCGGATTCCTGGTCTTGTCGGCCCTGGGGCCCCGGGACCGACGGGCCCTCGTCCTGGGAGGCCTTGTTCTGGTGCCCGCCCTTGTTTGGACGGTGGCGGTGCGTCCCTACCGGGCGGCTGTGGCCGAGGTTCGGGAACGGGCGGTGGCAGAAAGAGACCTCCTCGAGCGGGAATTGGCCCTGTTGGCTTCCCGCTCGGAGCTGGAGGCGGCCCTCCGGCAGGCGGCGGAAGAAGCGGCCGCGGTGGAGGGTAGAATTCTTCGGGCCCCTTCCCTGGTCTTGGCCGAGGGGGAACTCAGCCGGCTGTTGGAGGACTACGCCCTCCGGAGCCGGGTCCTCCTGGAGGAGATCCGGAGCGGGGAGCTGGCCCGGGGGGAAGCGTCTCCCCCGGGGCTGGCGGTGGTCCGTCTACACCTGAAGGGGGAGAGCGACCTCCAGGGGGTCTTAACCTTTCTGGATCACGTCGAACGGAGCCCCTTGCTCCTCCGGATCCGGGGCCTGGCCCTGGAGCCTCAGACGGCCAGGCAGGAGGGTGAGGGACAGCAGTCGGGGGCCCCGCAGCGGGCCACGCCCACCGGGGTCATCCGGTTCCAGGTTATCGTGGACGGCTTCGCTCCTCCGGACGACCTTGTGCCGCCGTCCCGGACGAACCGGTTGGGGCGACCCGGAGCCTAGGTGAGCAAAGGGGGAAAGGAGCTGGGATCATGAACGGTGCCGGTGGGAAGAGATTGGTGGTGGGAAGCCTGGTCTTTGCAGCGGGGGCCGCCCTTTTCGGGGTGGCGGTGGCCGACGCCGTCAAGCTGGAGGCTCTCCCCCCCGTGGGGGGCATCCCCCCTGGCGAAGCCGGGGAGGGGTTGGGGGGGGATCGGGCATGGAGGGGAGGCGGCCCCGGGGACCCGGGAGAGCGGACGACCCCAGCACCGGCGAGGGAGCCGTCGGCGGCTTCCACCCTTCCGGCCTCGGGACCCCGGGTGGCCCTTGGGGGGGGCGGGGTGGTTCCTCCCCCCCCGGCTCGGCAGGTGACCCAGGACGAGATCCTGGAGGCCGTCAACCAGGATCTCTTCCTGCCCACCCGCACGGCCCCCCCCCAGCCTTACCTCCTTCCCAGCGAGCGGCGTCCCGCGGCCGCCCGGAGGGAGCCCCAACGGCCTCGGGCACCCCAGATCCGGGTGGTGGGGACGGCTCTGGCCGGGGATTTCGGGTTGGCCTTGGTCCAGGTGGGGGATACCCTCCCCACGGCCGTCCTCCTGGGGGAGTCGGTGGAGGGCTACCGGTTGGCCTCGGTGGAACCTGACCGGGCCGTTTTCCAACGGGAGGAGGAGACCCTGGCCCTGCCGGTGGTGGCGGCCCAACTGCGGACTACGGCCCAGAACCGCCAAGGGGCCAGCGGAAGGCCCCAGGCTCCCACGGCCCGGGAAATGGAAGAGCTTCGGGGCCCGGTCCAGGAGTTGCTTCGGAACCTCCTGCCGGGGGGTGGGCGGGGAGGGGGGAT
>JAUQOX010000229.1 GCA_030550695.1 Gemmatimonadota bacterium
CCCCGCGGACATGTTCCCCACGTAGATGGCATCGAGACGGTCCGCCCCGGCATCATCCAGCGCCGCCAAGGCCGCCTCCACCAGGAGATCCCGAAGGCTCATCTCCCACAGCTCCCCGAAACGGGTCATTCCCACTCCGATGATGGCCACCTCTCTCATGCTTCCCTCCTTGCCGGTGGGACTCCACCCCAGGGTCGGCGCAGGGCGAGCCCCTGCCCAAAGCGCTCAATCGTTGACGATGATCTTCTCCCGGAACTTCGCGTATTCCCCGTAGGTCAGGTAGCGACGGGGCCGGTCCAGCATGGACCGGACGGTCGGGGCCAGCCCACGGCGCTCGGGGAGAAGCTGGGTGGCCTTCAGAACGAAGGAGTCGCTCCCCGCCCCGCTTCCGAAGGAGGTGATGAGGATGAGGTCTCCGGGGGCGGCCACGTCCAAAATGGCCGCCAGGCCGGTGGGAGAAGAACCCGAATAGGTATTGCCCATCTTGTTGACGATCCACCCCGTTTCCAACTGCTCCCTGGTGAAGCCCAGCTCTTTGCCCACGGTCAGGGGAAATTTCCCGTTGGGCATGTGGAAGACGGCATATCGGAAGTCGGAAGCCCGAAGGCCCGAGAGGCGAAAAATCCCCAGGGTGGCCTCCCGGACATGGCGGAAATAGGCCGGCTCGCCCGTGAAGCGACCTCCGTGACGAGGATAAAACTGCCCCTCCCGCCTCCAGAAATCGGGGGTGTCGGAGGTGTAGCTGTAGGTAAAAAGAACCTCGGCCAGGACATCCGCCTTGCCGAAGAGGTAGGCCGCCCCCCCCGCCGACGCCGAAAACTCCAAGGCGTCGTTGGGAGCCCCCTGGGAGGTATCCGCGCCGATCCCCATGGCGTACTCCACCCGCCCCGCCTCCACCATGGCCAGGGCCACGGACATGGCCTCGGTTCCGGCCTTGCAGGCGAACTCGAAGTCCGCCACATGGATCTCGGGACCCATTCCCAGGGCCTCGGCCACCACCGTCCCGCTGGGCTTCACAGCATAAGGGTGGGACTCGGACCCGATGTAGAGCGCCCCGACCCTCCGGGGGTCGATCCCCGCCCGCTTCAGGGCCGCCCTTCCGGCCGCCACCGAAATGGTGATGGTATCCTCGTCGATCCCCGGCACGGACTTTTCCTCCAGGAGAAGCCCCCTCCGGATACTCTCCGGATCCTTTCCCCACTGCCGGGCGATCTCTTCGGTGCGAATCCGGTTGCGGGGGATGAAGGCTCCATACCCTACGATTCCTGCCATGGCCACCTCCTCTTGAGACGGAGTCCGAAATCCGAGGCCTGACGAGTCCGGTCCCTTCTTGCCAACCGCCCTCGAGACAGCCGCGACCTGCGCCGCCGACCCACCATTGACCGACCTTGTCCGGCGCCCTCAGTTTACCGGGTTAAGAAGACCCCCCGCCAGGGGTTCGATGCCGGGGAGCGGCCCCGATGAAGGAAGAACCCCTCGCCCCGCTGGAGGTTCACCGGCCGGCGTGAGCACAACTGGCAGGGGTTGTGGGAGGCCTCGGAGAGGCTGGTCCCCGCAGGCCCTCGGCCGGGCCGGAAGACCAGGGAAAGCGAAACCAACTGCAACAGAATGGCGGAATGGGACAAAGGAGGTCTCATGCGGGACGAGGTGAAGCGGCTGTGGCCGGAGCTGGAGTGGATCCAGGACCCAGACCTGCGGGACAAGGTGACCCGGACCTGGGTCACGGCGCTGGAACGGAGCCCCTTGGAGCCCCGGGACCTGGAGACGATCCCCTTCACCCTCCTGGTCCCCGACTGCCCGGCCACCTTCATGGAGCACAAGCGGTGCGTGGTCCACATTGCCCGTAGAAGCGCCGAAGCCATGCAGGAGTTCTTAGGACGGTCCCTGCCCATCGACTTGGACGTGGTGGTGGCCGGGGCGATTTTGGCCGATGTGGGCAAACTCCTGGAATACGAGAAGGTCGACGGGGTGGTGCGCCAGAGCCCCCGGGGTGAGGCCCTCCGTCACCCCTTTACAGGAGTCGCCCTGGCCATGGAGTGCGGAGTGCCCGACGAGGTGTGCCACATCATCGCCACCCATGCTGCCGAGGGGAATCTGGTCAAGCGCTCCACCGAGGCATGGATCGTGCACCATGCCGACTTCATGAGCTTCGAGCCCTTCAAAACCCTGAAACGGTAAAGGCGGGGGTTTCGGGACGGGTGGGCTCGCCCCCCTTGCAGCGGCCGACGCCCGGCTCGAGGACCCCTTTCCCCGCTGGCAGTGGTGGGAGGAAGGTCATGACGCCCCAGACGGTGGTGGAGAAAATCGCCCAGGCCCACATGGCCGAGGGGCCGAATCGGCCTTTGCGCGCCGGCGACGTGGTAAGCTTGCGTCCCCGACACATCCTGACCCACGACAACACCTCGGCTGTCCTGGGCAAATTCCGGAGCCTTGGCGCGTCCCGGGTCAGGGATCCCCGCCAGCCGGTGTTCGTCCTGGACCACGACATCCAGAACACCTCGCCCGAGAATCTGGCCAAGTACCGCTCCATCGAGGCCTTCGCCCGGGAGCAGGGGATCGATTTCTACCCGGCAGGGAGCGGTATCGGGCATCAGATCATGGTGTCCATGGGCTACGTCGTACCCGGCTCCCTGGTGGTGGCCTCGGACTCCCACGCCAACATGTACGGCGCCCTGGGGGCCTTGGGCACACCGGTGGTGCGGACCGATGCCGCCGCGATTTGGGCCACGGGCGAATTCTGGTGGCAGATCCCCCCCACCGTCGAGGTCGTTCTGGAGGGGGAACTGCCTCCGGGTTCCAGCGGCAAGGACGTGATCCTGGCCCTTTGCGGGCTTTACGCTGCCGGCGAGGTGCTCAACGCCGTGGTGGAATTCACCGGGCCGGGAGTGGCCACCCTGTCCATGGCCGACCGGTTCGCCATCGCCAACATGACCACAGAATGGGGGGCCTTGGCGGGATGGTTTCCACCGGACCCGACGGCCCTGGCTTACCTGCGGGCCCGGAAGGAACGTTTGGATCGCCTGGGCCGAGGGCGGATCCGGGAGGAAGACCTGGCCAAGTGGGAGAAAGAGCCCTTGCAGCCCGATCCGGGGGCCTTCTATGCAGCCCGCATCCGTCTGGACTTGTCCACGGTGACTCCCCAGGTGGCGGGACCCGACACGGTCCACCTCACCCGGCCGGTGCTGGAACTGGAAGAAGCGGGCATCGCCGTCCAGAAGGCTTACCTGGTCTCGTGCGTGAATTCCCGCTTGGACGATCTGGAATCCGCCGCGGCCGTGTTGCGAGGGCGGGCGGTGGCGCCCGGCGTACGCCTCTACGTGGCCGCCGCCAGTGCCGAGGAGCAGGAAGCGGCCGAGAAGAGCGGGGCGTGGGCCACCCTGCTGGCCGCGGGGGCTCGGCCCCTTCCCCCGGGTTGTGGTCCCTGCATCGGACTGGGGGAAGGTCTTCTGGAAGCGGGTGAGGTGGGGATCAGCGCCACCAACCGGAACTTCAAGGGGCGCATGGGCTCGCGGGAGGCCACCGCCTACTTGGCCAGCCCTGCCGTGGTGGCGGCTTCCGCCGCCTTGGGACGGATCGCAGGGCCTTGGCACCTTCCTCCCCGGGGTGGTGAGGAGAAAGCCTATCCGCGTCCGCCGGCGCGCCGACCCTCGGCCTCATACGAGGTATTGGGCGGACGCCCCCCCACGGCGGAAGAGGTGGAGATCCTGCCGGGATTCCCTCGTCAGCTCACCGGCCGATTGGTGTTCGTCCCTGCGGACAACCTGAATACCGACGGGATCTACTCCAAGGACTACACCTACCGCGAGGGAATGACGAAGGAAGAGATGGCCCGGGTGGTCATGGAAAACTACGACCCCGATTTCGCCCGTCGCACCCAGGGCGGCGACATCCTGGTGGGAGGGTGGAATTTCGGAACCGGCTCCAGCCGGGAGCAGGCGGCCACCGCCCTCCAGGCCAAGGGAATCGCGCTGGTCCTCGCGGCAAGCTTCTCCCAAACCTATCTCAGGAACGCCTACAACAACGGCTTCCTCTGCATCGAGTGTCCGGCCCTGGTAGAGCACCTGAAAAGGTTGTTCTCCGCCGAAGTCCAAGCCGGATCCCTCACCCTCATCCCCGGCGACACGGTGGAGGTGGATTTTTCCCACAGCACGGTGACGTTCCGGGGAGAACGGTTCCCCTTCCCCGCCCTGGGCTCGGTCCCCCAACGTCTGATCTTGGCCGGAGGCCTGGAGAACCTGGTCCGGGAACGGGTGAGGCGGAACCTCGACCCCCAGGAAAGCTGAAAACTCAACCCACACTGGAGTGGCACGGACATGGCCAAACGGACCGTAGTGACCATGCCCGGGGACGGCATCGGGAAGGTCGTACTCCCCGAGGCCCTCAGGGTTCTGGATGCGGTGGGATTCGACGCCGATTACGTGCACGCCGACATCGGCTGGGAATTTTGGATCCAAGAAGGGAACCCCCTCCCCCAGCGTACCCTGGATCTGCTGAAGGAGCATAAGCTAGGGCTGTTCGGTGCCATCACCTCGAAGCCCAAGAAGGAAGCCGAGGCCGAGCTGCGCCCCGAACTGCGGGGGAAGGGCTACACCTACTACAGCCCCATCGTGGGGCTTCGCCAAGCCTTCAACCTCGATGTCTGCATTCGGCCGTGCCGGTCTTTTCCCGGCAATCCCCTAAACTTCATCCGGAAGAAGCCCGGAGGTGGCTACGAAGAACCCGTGGTGGACGCCGTGATCTTCCGGCAGAACACCGAGTGCCTGTATGTGGGC
>JAUQOX010000026.1:0-17559 GCA_030550695.1 Gemmatimonadota bacterium
TTCCACTTGGGTCGCTTCGGCGTCCAGGGCGTTTTCCACCAGCTCCTTGACCACGGAGGCCGGACGTTCCACCACCTCGCCGGCGGCGATCTGGTTGGCGATGTGGTCCGGAAGGATCTGTATGCGTCGGGCCATAGCTGAGCGCTTCGCCGTCGTTCCCCCTCTCCAAACCGGGCGGTTGAGGTGCGCGCCCCGATCCGCCCCCTCACCGGCCACCCGTCTTGACCCTTTGTCCTGGTTTCCGGGGACCCGAGGAAAACCCCCTTCAAGCCCCCCATCCGAAGAATCGGGCCGCGTTCCGGGAGGTGTATTCCCGCACCTCTTCCAGGGCCTCCCCCCGCCAGCGGGCCAAAGCCTCGGCCACGTGGACCACCCATGCCGGCTCGTTCCGTTTCCCGCGATGGGGCGCAGGGGCCAGATAAGGGGCATCCGTCTCCACCATCAGGCGATCCCGGGGGATCCGGCGGAGGAGATCCCCCTGGGAGTAGCCCCGAAAGGTGAGGATTCCGGTAAAGGAAACCATCCAACCTACCCGCAGGGCCGTGGTGAGGAGGTCCTCCCCTCCGGTGAAGCAGTGAAGGACCCCCCGGACCTTCCCTCCCCACTCCCGCAGAATGGCGGCCAGGGTCGGGTCGGCCTCCCTGGAGTGCACCACCACCGGCAGGCCCAGGCGCTCCGCCCCTTCCAGGTGTTGCCGGAAAAGCTCTTCCTGGCGGGGGACAGGGGAATGCTGGTAGTGGAAATCCAAGCCGGTTTCCCCCAGGGCGACGACCTGGGGATGGGCGGCGGCCAGGGCCAGAAGCCGGCCGAGGTCGTCTTCGTCCGCCTCCGAGGCTTGGTGGGGATGGATCCCCAAGGTGGCGAAAAGTCGGGGGGGTTCAGCTCCCCAAGCGGTTTCTCGAAGCAGGGAAAGGATCTTCTCCCCCTCCTCCGACCGGGAGCCCACCACCACCAGAGCCTCTACCCCCGCCTCGCGGGCACGCCCAAGGACGGCCGGGCGGTCTCCGTCGAAGGCGGGGTCGGCCAGATGACAATGGGTATCCACCCACATGGTGAGAACACCCACAGCGAAAAGGTGTGCCGGAAGAGGAGGGCGGGTCCGGACCGTCACCTCCCCTCAGGCGGTGGCCGGGGCCCGCCGTCGCTTCGCTTCTTTCCCCTCTCCGAGACCGAAACGTTTCTGGATCTCCAGGAGGGCCGGGGACGCCACGAAAATGGAGGAGTACGTCCCCACCACGATGCCGAAGAAGAGGATCAGGGCAAAGTCCCGGATCACCGGCCCTCCGAACAGGAGGAGGGCCAAGAGCACGGCCAGGGTGGTCCCTGAAGTCAGCACCGTGCGCGGAAGGGTTTCGTTGATGGAGCGGTTCAGGAGGGCCACCGGGTCTTCCTTCCGCCCCCCCCTCTTGCCGAGGTTCTCCCGCACCCGATCGAAAACGACAATGGTGTCATTCAAGGAATACCCCACGATGGTCAGGAGGGCCGCCACCGTGGGGAGGAGGATCTCGATCCGAAGAAGGGCCAGGAACCCGAGGGTCACCAAGATGTCGTGAACCGTGGCGATCACCGCCGCCACCCCGAACCGGAGCTCGAAACGGAGAGCCAGGTAGATGAGGGTCAAGAAGAAGGAGAACACGATGGCCAAGGCGGCCTTCTGCTGAAGTTCCCCCCCGATCTTGGGGCCCACCAGCTCGGTCCGTACGATCTCGAAAGCCTCACCACCGTAGGCGGCCTCCAGACGCTGCCGGATGTCCCGGGCCACGGCCTCCACGTCCTGCTGTTCGGAGAGGGGGGCCCGGATGACGAACTCGTCTTCGGCCCCGAAACGGGTAATCTCCATGGCCCCTCCAGGACCCGACAACAGAGAGCGCAGTTCGGCGTCGGTCACCGGACGCTGGAACCGCACCTGCACGAAGGATCCGCCCTTGAAATCCACGCCGTAGTTTTGCCAGCTGCCGATGGTGAACACGTTCACCACCATGGCCGCCACCCCCACGAGAATGGCAGCCCCCGAGACGACATACGCCACTTGCCGCCGCTCGATGAACCGGTACTGCGCCTTACCGAAAATCCGCATGGAGATGCTCAGATGCTGATGGGGTCCGTGGCCTTCTTGCCCCGTAGGTAAATGAGGAAGAGGGTGCGGGTGACGTAGACGGCCGAGAAGAACGAGGCCACGATCCCGATGGACAGGGTCACAGCAAACCCCCGAACCGGGCCGGTGCCGAATTGGAACAGGATCAGAGCGGTGAGCAGGGTGGTGATGTTGGAGTCCACGATGGCGCTCATGGCGTTCCGGAACCCTTCGTCCACCGCGGTCCGGGTAGCCCGCCCCGCCTCCAACTCCTCACGGATCCGCTCGAAGATGAGCACGTTGGCGTCCACCGCCATCCCCACCGAGAGGATGAGACCGGCGATCCCCGGAACGGTGAGGGTCGCCTCCAGCGCCGCGAGCCCCCCCAGCACGAGGACCACATAGACCAGGAGGGCGCCGATGGCCAAGAGGCCGGCCACCCGGTAATACAGGGCCATGATGAGAACCACCACCACCACCCCCACGGTCCCTGCCAGCTTCCCTCCGTCCACGGAGTCCTTTCCCAGGGAGGGGCCCACCGTCCTCTCCTCGATGATCTTCAGGGGGGCGGTGAGGGCCCCGGCCCTGAGGACCAGGGCCAAATCCCGGGCCTCCTCCATACGGGCGTTGCCCAGCTCGATCCGGCCGGAGGCTCCGATCCGGTCCTTGATCACCGGGGCACTCATGACCTCGCCGTCCAGGACGATGGCCAAGAAGTCTCCCACGTGCTTGCCGGTGAATTCGGCGAAAAGCCGTCCCCCCCGACGATCCAACTGGAAGTTCACCACCGGCTGGTTGTACTGGGGGTCTCTGCCGGCCACGGCATCCTCCAGGCGGTCCCCCGTGAGGAAGGCCGGGTCTTCCAGAACGTAGAGACGACGATAGGTCCGAGCCCCGATCCCCACCGGCTCCGCCGCCCAGTGCAGGGCAACGCCCCTGGGGAAAGCCCGGCGAACCTCGGGAAGGGAAAGGAAGAACTTGGCCCGCGGAACGTCTTCCTCGGCCACCAGGAATGTTCCCTGGACATCGCCCTGGTTCAGGAGGCTGGTCAGGGGACGGAGCTCCGAACCTGGGGCTCCTCCGGCGGCCGTGTCCGCCCCCTCGGAGGCAGCCGCTCCCACCCCTTCCGCTCCCCCGGCGGAGTCCGCCCGGGTCTGGGCCGAGTCCGTTTTTGTCGTGTCGGCCCCCCCGCCCCCGAAAAGGAGATCCTCCAAAGAACGGGCGGGCGCCTCCTGGACCTTCCCCATGGCCCGCACCGAATCCTCGCCCAGGGCCGCCACGATGGCTCGGTCCAGACGGGGGAGTACGGGTTCCACGGTGGAGGTGGGGAGGACCAGCTTGAACTCGAGGAAGGCGTTGGCCCGGATGAGATCCTTGGCCCGCTCCTCGTCCCGGATCCCGGGCAGCTCGATGACCAGCCGGTCGGATCCCACCTTCTGGATCAGGGGCTCCGCCACCCCGAACTGGTCGATGCGGGTCCGGATAATCCGCTCGGATCGGTCGATATGGTCGGCCCTGGCCTCGGGGGAATAGGTGCCCTCCGGGTCGTCCACCTCCAGGACGAGGTGCATGCCCCCTTGCAGGTCCAGCCCCAGCTTGATGGGCTTGGTGAAGAGGTAGCCGAGGGCTCCCCCGACGACGATGACGATGGTGATGATCCGACCCCGAATGGTCTTGAACATGGATCCTCAGAGTGCGGCTCTTCGATAGAGATCCAGGGCGGGTCGCCCCCTCATAAAGCCCATTAAACTGTTGCGGCAGGACACCTGTGTCAAATTCCGCCGAGGGCCCGCGGGAGGGCGCGGGGAGGGAGGGGCGGGGCGCAAACCGCCAGGTCGGGGCGATGTCCGGGGGAGGGCCAAGGGGTGGCCCGCTGATCCCTACAGCAAGGACCGGCGGATCACCGCCCGGATCCGAGCCAACAAACGGGGCAGATCTACGGATTTGGCCACGAAGTCGTCCGCCCCGGCCTCCAGGAGTTCGGCCTCCTCCTTGGCCCCCCCTTTGCCCGTCAGCACCAGGACGGGGAGGGCTGCGGTATCCACGGATCCCCGGATGAAGTCCAGGACCTCCCTTCCGTCCAGCCCGGGCATCCGGAGGTCGAGCACGACCAAGGAGAAGTGGGGATCTTCCTTCAGGGTATCCAGAGCCTTGTAGCCATCCGAGGCTTCATGGACCTCGAAGCCCTCCTTCTCCAGCAACATCCGGAGGGGAAGGCGGGACTCCTCGTCGTCGTCCACCAGAAGGATCCGGGGGGGACCCGTTTCTTCCTTTTCCGCCTCTTCTTCTTCCAGAGCCTGACCCAGAACCCGCTCCACCTCGACCAGGGTGGTCTTTCCCTGGCGGACCCAGTCCAGGGCCACCTCGTGCATGGGCCGCATGCCGCCCTGGATGGCGAGCCGAGTCAGCGTGGTGAGCCCCTTGCGGGCTTCGATGGCTGCCGCCAGGCGGGGTCCCACCATCATGACCTCCTGAACGGGAAGCCTCCCCCGGTACCCCGTGAAACCGCACTCCGGACAACCCACGGCCCGCACCACCGGCTCCACTCCGTGCCGGTCGGTGAGGCGCTGCTCCTCCGGCGTCAGGACTCCCCTGACCGGTTCGGCACAGTTCCGGCAAACCCGGCGGATGAGCCGCTGGGCCAAAGCCCCCCGGAGGGTTGCGGCAATGGCGCTGTAGTGGAGGCCGAGATCCGCCATCCGGGAAACGCTGCTGACGGCATCGTTGGCATGGACCGTGGCCAGGACCAGGTGCCCCGTCATGGCCGCTTCCACGGCCGTCTGGGCCGTCTCCCGGTCCCGGATCTCCCCCACCAGGATCACGTCCGGGTCCTGACGCAGGATGGAGCGCAGGGCTGCGGCAAAGGTGAGGCCCTGCTTCGGCTCCACCTGGGTCTGGTTGATGGCGGGCAGCTCGTACTCGATGGGGTCTTCCACCGTCATGATGTTGACCTTCCCGTCCGCCAGCTCCCGCAAGGCGCCATAGAGGGTCGACGTCTTGCCGGAGCCGGTGGGGCCCGTCACCAGCACGATCCCGTCCCGGTTGGCCAACAGTTGTCGGAACCGGGCCAGCTCGTGGGGTGGAATGTTGAGGTCCTCGAGGGTGGCGGAGGTGTTGGAATCCAGGACCCGAAGTACGCACTTTTCCGACCCCCCCGCCGGGATGGTGGAGACCCTCAGATCATAGGCCAGATTCCCCACCCTTACCCGGGCCTTCCCGTCCTGGGGTCTCAGGCGGTCGGCGATGTCCAGCTTGGCCAGGATCTTGATGCGGGAGATGACCCGGTTCAGAGCGGGCATGGGCAGGTCCATGTGTTTTCGAAGCACCCCGTCCACACGGTACCGGACCACCCCGCTCTTCCGCCCCGGCTCGATGTGGACGTCCGAGGCCCCCGCTGCGATCCCGTCGCGGATGATGAGGTTGGTGAGCTTCACCACCGGGGCCGCCTGGATGTCTCCCTCGGAGATGGACTCGGGGCTCATCTCCTCCACCAGCTTGACGGCGTCTTCCCCGGTCTCGTCCAGCCCTTCCAGGGTGCCCAGGAGACGCTCCACAGCCTTGCCGGGGGAATACCGCTCGTCGATGGCGTCCCGGAGGGCCCGGGGCGAGGCCACCTGGAAAACCACTTGCCGGCCCACCGTGAACCCCACCAGGCGCTCGGCCTCCACATCCGTCGGGTCGGCGGTGGCCACCAGGACCGTGCGGTCGGTTTCCGCCAGGGGGTACACCAGGTGCTTGCGACACATGGCTTCGGGCAGAAGGAGGGCGGCGTTGGGATCGGCGGCGCCGAAGGCCGCCACCTTCAGGCGGAAGTAGTCCGCCACCAGTTCCGCCAGGCGGCTCTCCGTCAGCCCGAGGGCCCGCCCCACCGTGGCCCAGGCATCCTCTGCGGCGGCAGAGGCGGGAATGTCCAGCTTTTCGTGTCCCACCAACCCCGCCCGCTCCACGATCCGGACCATCCAGTGGACCGAAGCCGCCCGAGGTGCCCTGGCTTCGGACGATCCCCCTTGGGGAGGACTTGCGCCCGCGCCAGAGGAAGGATGGGAGGGTGTCAGCATGCCCTCAGCCTCCTGCCTCGGCCGTTCCTCAGCCCGAGGGTTCACCGTCCCCCCCTTCCCCGCCCCCACCCCCTTCCAGGGCCTCCCGCTTGGCCCGCTTCTCCTGGTACATGGCCTGGTCCGCCTCCGTCAGGAGGTCGTCCAACCTGGCTCTTCCCATGCCGTCGAAGCGGGCCGTCCCGATGGACACCGAGAGCCAGTACGGCTCCCGGCTCCACTGATTCAACTCCGTCACCTTCTCCCGAAGTCGTTTGATGAGCTCGGCTTCACTCTCTTCCGAGGCTTCCAGGGCCAGAACGGCGAACTCGTCCCCCCCGATGCGGGCAACGATGTCCGACCGGCGAAAGGTGTCCCGGAGGAGATCGGCCACCCGCATGAGGGCCCGGTCCCCCACATGGTGCCCCAGGGTATCGTTGATGGTCTTCAGACGGTCCACATCCAGGTAGACCAGGATCACCGCCCGCCCGCTCCGGCGTGCAAGCTTCAGGTGCTGCTCCCCGAGGTCGGCGAAACCCCTGCGGTTGTACAGCCCCGTCAAGTCGTCGATGAGGGAAAGGCTCCGGAGGGCCGAGATCAGACGATGACGCTCCACCGCATAACGGACCGACCGGAAAACCACTTCCCCCGTCACTCTCCCCTTGACCAGGTAATCTTGGGCTCCGCCTTGCACGGTCCTCAGGGCGACGTCCTCGTCATCCACCTCGGTGAGGACCACGATGGGGACGTCGGGGGCGAAGGCATACGCCCGCTCGAAGGTGGAGATGCCCTCGTTGTCGGGAAGGTTCAGGTCCAGCAGGACCACGTCGATCCCACCCCTGGAAAGCCGCTCCAGGGCCGACGAGAGTTCGCCTGCCCATTCCATCTCCATGCCGCCCCCCTGGGGGTGCTTCAGGGCGTCCCGAAGCTCGGAGACGGCCACGGGTTCGGATTCCACCACCAGGACCCGAAGAGGCCGCCTGCCTGTTTCTGGGTTGCCGGGGCGGAAAGGGCTCATGGAAGTCCGGACTCGGTAGGGGCAGGGCCGACAGATTTTGGCGGGAACAGCCGCAAACGCCCGTCTCGGCCACGCCCGAATTCTCCGTGCAAAGTAACCCCGGCGTGGGAGATTCGCCATCGGGTCCCCTTCGGGGATCCCCGTTTCCCTTCCCGGGTACCCTTGGGCTGCAAGGTGAGGCCGGTCGCGGCCGCTGGTGGGGGAGCTGGTCGGATGGCAACGAGAAGAATCCTCCAGGTTTTCTTGGGAGTCGTTCTGGGCGCCCTTCTGGGGTTGGGGTGGTGGCAGCTTTCCCCGCCTGGAAAAGTGGAGCGGGCCCAGGAAGAATTCCTCCTTCCCGCCCCCATGCCGGTTCCCCCCTTCGCCCTCCTTTCCAGCCGAGGAGATACCGTTCACTCCTGGGACTTCCCAGGTCAGATCCTGGTGGTGTTCTTCGGGTATACCTCGTGTCCCGACGTCTGCCCCCTGACCCTGGGGGAACTCCGGGGGGCCCTGGCCCGACTGGGGTCGCAAGGGTCGAAGGTCCAGGTGCTCTTCGTTTCGGTGGATCCCCAGCGGGACACGCCCTCCCGGTTGTCCGAGTACCTCTCCGCCCTCCACCCCTCCTTCCTGGGCCTCACCGGCTCGGAGGAGGAACTCAAAGGGGTGGCGGAGGGCTTCGGGGCCTATTTCGCCCGGGTGGGAGAAGGGCCGCATTACACCGTGGACCATTCGGGTCGGGTCTTCGTCCTGGACACCCACCGACGGCTGGTCCTCACGTTTCCTCCGGGAACCACGGGCGAAAGAATGGCGGCCGGTTTGCAACGCTTGTTGACTCAGCAAGGGAACTCCGAACCATGAAGCTTCCCCTTTTGCCGTGGGTGGCCCCCCTCGGCATCCTGATCCTGGTGGGGTCGTTCGCCTGCCGGGGCGCCCCTCCGCCCGAAACCGGCGATCCCGATCTCACCCTCCATCTGGCCATTTCCCCCACCCCCCCGGTGGTCGGACCCGCCCGCCTCCTGGTCACCCTCACGGACAAGCAGGGGACGGGGGTGTCGGGGGCGTCCGTCCGGGTGGAGGGTAACATGAACCATGCCGGGATGGTTCCGGTGGCGGACACCGCCGTGGAGGAGGGGGAGGGGCGTTACGCCGTGGCCGCCTTTCGGTTCACCATGGCCGGCGACTGGATCCTCACGGTGAAGGCCTCCCTCCCGGACGGCAGATGGAAGGAGTCGCGGCACACCACCCGGGTCATGGCGGCGGGAGGAGGGGGGGGGGGGGTTGAGCCCCGGTACACCCGCGGGTCCCCATGGCGCGGCGCTCCGGCCCCCAGGGCCGGACCGCCCCCGGCAGGACCACCCGCCGAGCCCCCCGGGGGGGCCGCCCCGCCGGAGCCCGGACCTTCTCCTCTGGCCGGTCCTGGGAGCCTTCCTCCGGTGGCGGCATGCCCGGACCTCGCTTCAGCTCCTGCTCCTGGCCGCGGCCGTCCTCGTCATCCTGGACGGCCTTTTCGGCCCCCCGTTGGCCCCGGAGAATCTGGCGGGGATCCTGCCCTGGGTCCATTGGAGGGGGCTGGTGGTCCTGGGCCTCCTCGTGGCGGGGAACCTGTTCTGCATGGCGTGCCCCTTCATGCTGCCCCGGCGGGCCGCCAAGCGGATCCTGCCGGCCAAAGCCCACTGGCCCCAGGCCCTCCGGTCCAAATGGCCTGCCATCGGCCTGCTCTTCCTGTTCCTGTGGGCCTACGAGGCCTTCGACCTCTGGGCCAGCCCTTGGCTTACGGCATGGTTGGCCATCGCTTACTTCGCGGCGGCCTTCCTGGTGGACGGTTTCTTCCGAGGTGCCGCTTTCTGCAAATATCTCTGCCCCATCGGCCACTTCCATTTCGTGAACTCCGCCGTCTCTCCCGTGGAGGTGGCCATCCGCGATCCGGCGGTCTGTGCGTCCTGCCGGACCCGGGACTGTATCGTGGGCCGCTACGAGAAGCCCCGGACCTTGCCGGTGTTGAATCCCTCCCGCACGGACGCCTCCTCCCCCCCTCCCCTCCCGCCGGGCGCGGGGGCCAGGGGAAAGCTCCTCCAGAGGGGGTGCGAGCTCTGGCTCTACCAGGAGAAAAAATCCGGCAACATGGACTGCACCTTCTGTATGGAGTGCATCCACGCCTGCCCCCACGACAACGTGGGGATCCTCCTTCGTCCCCCCGGCCGGGAACTCTGGGAAGATCCCCTGCGGGCCGGTGTCGGGCGGTTAAGCCGGCGCGGGGACTTGGCGGCCCTGGCCCTGTTCCTCACCTTCGCCGCCTTCATGAACGCCTTCGGCATGGTGTCGCCCGTCTACGTTCTGGAGGCGTCCCTGGCCGAGGCGCTGGGGACGAAGCCGGGACCCTTGACCGTAGGTCTGCTCTTCTTGGGGGGCATGGTGGTGCTCCCCTTCCTCGCGGTGGCCCTGGCGGGCCGGGCCTCGTCCCGACTGTCCAAAAGTGGCCGGGGTTGGCGGGGGGAGGCCACGGTCTATGCCTACGGCTTGGTCCCGGTGGGCTTCGGAATGTGGACGGCCCACTATCTGTTCCACTTCCTCATCGGGGGGTGGACCCTCGTGCCGGCCCTCCAGCAGTACTTGGAGGACCTGGGGGTTCCCGCCTTCGGTACGCCTTCCTGGGCTTTGGGCGCCATGATTCCCGAAGCCTGGCTCCTCCCGGTGGAACTCCTGTTCCTGGAGGGAGGTTGGCTCCTTTCCTTGGTGGTGGTCTATCGGATCGCCCGGAGGGAAATGGGCGAAACGGCCCAAGCCGTGCGGGCTGCCGCTCCCTGGTGGGCCCTGGCTTCCCTCCTCTCCGCAGCTGGGGTCTGGCTCCTCCTCCAGCCCATGGAGATGCGGGGCACGTTGCTGGCGGGCTGAGACCGACGTGACGAGGGTGTCCGCTCTTCCCGGACCCTGCCGGCCTCGAGGGCCGTGGCCCCTCGTGGGCTGGGCCGCGTGGGCCGCCCTCCTGGCCACCGCCGCCCCAGCCAAGGGGGATGGCGGAACACTCCGAGCGGCGAACGTTCCCGTCGGGGCCTACCGGGTCAGCGTGTTCACGGCCCCCACTCCCATTCCCCCGGACTCCCTCGACGTGTCCATTCTGGCCACGGCAGGCCGAGGAAGGGGAATCGCAGAGGGGCTCCGGATCCTCGTCACGGCGCGGAGGACCGACGGTTCAGGGGCTCCCGTCCTGCACGAGGCCACCCGGGAGCAGGCCGAGGATCCTCGATTCTATGCCGCCAAGTTTGCCCTGGGAGCGCCGGGGGAATGGGATCTTCGCATCGAGATCCGGGGGCCCGAGGGGGAAGGGGAGATCACCTTTCGGGTCAAGGTTCAGGAGCCCGGCCTCCTGGCCAACCCCTTCGCCGTCCTGGCCTTGGGCCTGGCTCCCCTGGCCGCGGCGGCCTGGTGGATCCTGCGCTCCTCCCCTCCCGTCCGCCACGGGCCCCGAGCCTGAGCCGACCCGCCGTCCCGACCACGGAAAGGTCAGGGCCGGGGCAGTCCCCCTGGGACGCCTTCCCCTCCGTAGGAGCCCTCAGCCCATCCAGGACCTCACCGTGTAGCCGAAGAACGCCAGATGAAGGACCAGGAACAGGACCAGGAACAGCCGGGGCAGGAGCTTCCGCTCCAACCGGAGGTTCCAGAGCACCGTGCCCATGGGAACCACCAGGAGCCATCCCAAGAAAGGGAGGGCCCGGGAAGCCACGAAAGGGATCGTATCCAGGAAGGGGGAAGGAGGACGGTGAGGGGCTAGGAGGCTGACTACCCCCCGGGCCACCAACGGAATGAGGACCACCAGCTCGGGCATGATGAGGAGAGCGTTCACGAAGAACCATCCCCCTTCTCGCGTCTCGATCCAGGGCACCCGCCCTCCGCCACCTCCTTCTTTCAGCACGGTCCTCCCCGGATGGACTCCCTTGCCCTCGTTCATCCTCGCTCCTTCCCTTTCAAGAGATCCACGGTCTCGCCCTGACTCCCCGGGAAAATTCCCTGCGCTCGACGAGGCCCCCCTTCATCCAAAGAAACGGAAAGGCGAGGCGAGGTCCCGCAGCAGGGGAAGCCCTCGGTCCCGGTCCGAGAGAACCGGGTCGGGAAGGGGCCAGGAGATGGCCAGATCCGGATCGTCCCACCGCACCCCACCCTCCAATGTGGGAGCGTACTCCGCCGTCACCTTGTACAACAGATCCGCTTCCTCCGACAGCACTTGATAGCCGTGGGCCAGGCCCGGCGGAAGGTAGAGCAACGATCCGGCGGCATCGCTGAGGGTCACTCCGACCCAGCGTCCGAAAGCAGGCGATCCCACCCGTAGATCCACCCCCACGTCGAAGACCTCCCCCCGGAGCACCCGTACCAGCTTTCCCTGGGGCTGGGGGGGGCGTTGAAAGTGGAGGCCCCGGATCACCCCCCGCCGCGAGCGGGCCAGGTTGTCCTGGACAAAGTCGGGGGAAATGCCTCCGGTTACGTAATGGCTCCTGCGGTAAAGTTCCTCGAAAAACCCCCGCTCGTCTCCCCGCCGTGTGGGCTGGACCAGAACCATCCCCGGTATGTCTAAGGCTTTGAAGCGAAAAGGCATGGGGCCACCTCCTTCGGATAAGGGAGGAACGCGCCCCCCCGGCAGGGGCTCCTAGGCTCGAGGACCCTCGTTCCTGCGCCACCGATCCATCCCCGCCCGGAACACCGGTTCCAGGCGCGACAATCTGCAGCTCTCCTTCCGCATCTCCAAGAGTTCCTGCTGCCAGGGGGGATCCATCCGCACCGCCGCAGCCAGCTTGAAGGAAAGTTCCTCCTGAAGACTGAAGGAGGGAAGCGTGGCAGGGACGTGAGGGAGGGTGTTGAGCACACTGCGAAACAAGGCCAGGGTGCGGCTCCTCTGGACCATCAACCCAGGCCGGTCTTCCTCGGGCTCGTCTTCGTAAGGCTCCACCAGCGCCTCGTAATAGGGAGTCCCTTCCGATACCTCCCCCAGGGTCCGGAAACGCCCCTCCCCGAACACCAAGATCAGGGATCTCCCCTCCGGCAGGGGAAGGCGCCGGCGGATCCTGGCCACGGTCCCCACGCGTCCGGGCTCGTTGAGGAAGGGACCGGTTTCGTCGGGGTCGTGGTAGAGGAGTCCGAACCGGCTGTCCCCTGCCATCACATCCTCCACCATCCGCCGATACCGGGGTTCGAAGATGTGCAAAGGGATGAGGGTCCCGGGGAACAGGACCAGGGGAAGGGGGAAAAGGGGCAGACGGCGCGCACTCATGAGAACCGCCGAGGGCCGAGGGTCGACACTCCTTGAGCTATAGACCCCCCGGTCGGCGGGAAGTTCAGACCCCTTCTCGCAGGGGACCCTCCCCCTTCAGTCCCCTTCCAGGCGTATCCTTTCCAAAGGCCGGGCCAACCGCACCACCACCCTGGCTGCCAGGAACAAGTCCACGGCGCCCAACCCCCCCACCAGACCCCACCACAAACCCCGGGGTCCCAACCCCGCCCAAAAGCCCAAGCCCACGCTGAGGGGCACGCCGACAGCCCAAAAGCCCATCAGATGGATGAACATGGGGAGGCGGGTGTCCCCCGTACCCCGGAGGATGCCGGAGGCCACCACCTGGGTCCCGTCGAAGACCTGGAAAAGACCCGCCAAGGGCACGAGGGAAGCGGCCACCTCCACCACCGCGGCGTCACCGGAATACAGCTCCGCCAGAGGTCGGGGAACGGAGAGGAAGAGCACGGCCATGGCCGCCATGAAACCCACCCCCAGAAAAAGGCTGGCCGCGGCGGAGCGCCGGGCCCCCGGCACGTCGCCCCTCCCCACCGCCCGCCCCACCAACACCGCCGCAGCCTGGGCCACCCCGAGGGGGACCATGAAGGTGAGGGAAGCCAGATTTAGAGCCACCTGGTGGCCCGCCATGGCCCCGGCCCCCAACCAGCCCATCAGGAGACCGATGGCTCCAAAAGCCCCGAATTCCAGACTGAACTGCAGACCGATGGGGGTTCCAAGGCGAATCATCCCCCAAGCCGGGGCAGGCCGGAACACCTCCCGTCCCCATCGGGCCAGGGAGGGGGCCAACCAGGGACGCGCTGCCGCCAAGATTCCCAGGGCCATCCCCCAGCGACAAAGGGTGGAGGCCCATCCTGTCCCCTCGGCCCCCAGCTCCGGCAGACCGTACCTGCCGAAGACCAGAAGCCAGTTGAGAAGCCCGTTGGCCAGGTTGGCCAGGACGATGACCACCACCAGGGGAGAAACCTTGCCCAGGGCCTGGAGGCTCTGGCGGAAAACGCCGAAGGCCAGGTAGGGAAGCACCCCCGGCGCCGTGGCCCGGGCGTAGCGGGAAGCCACCGGGACGACCTCGGTCGGCTGACCCAGGAGAGGAAGGATGGAGTCCCCCTCCAGAAGAACGACCCCGGCCGGCAAAGAAAACAGAACGGCCAGGAGTAGTCCTCTTTGCATGGCCTGCGACGCCGCCCGCGAATCGCCGGCCCCCACGGCCTGGGCCACCAGCGGGTCCAGGGAAAGGAGGATTCCCATGGGGAAGACCACGGCGGTGAAGAAGTAGAGGTTGCCCAAGGCCACGGCCGCCAGATGAGGCCCGGCGTAGTGCCCCACCATGACGGTGTCCACCACCCCCATGGCCATAAGGCCCAACTGGACCGTTACGATGGGGACCGCCAGTCGGACGACCTCTCCCAGATCCCGCCGGGAGGGGCGGAAGCGAAGCGACACAGGAATCCCTTCAGCCCTGCCCTGAGGGATTCGGCCCGGTGCCATCCTGTTCGTCGAGGGGGGAGGCGAGCCCCATTCGGCTTGCCACTTCCGGAGTCAGGGGACGGCGCCCACGGAAGCCTTCGTGGACCTCGTGCCAGGCCAGGATTTCCGGCTCGCCCAGCCTCCAACAAAGGTACACCAGCCGCCCGTCCAGAAGGGTGGGAAAATCCAGGAGTCCCTCTTCCAGCCCCCCTTGGGGAAACCGAACCCCCCGGGCCAGGATCTCCTCCCGGATCAACCGCTCCATTTCCTGGACAGAGGTTCCGATGGTTCGCTGGTAAGCCCGGAACTCGTGGTGGTCCGGATTGTGCGGCTCCTCCACCTTCGCGCCCCAGATCACCTCCAAGATCTTCAGGCGATCGGTGGCGTCCGCCACTTGCTTCCACAGGGATTGGACCCGCCGCACGACCTCCCGGAGATGGGGGAGGAGGTCGTTGGCCTCGGCCACCGTGAAGATCCTGCGCCGCATGACGCAACCCCTTTCGTCGAAACCGGGAAAGGGAATGTACCCCCCCATCCCCGGTCTGTCATCCGCCCGGCCTTCGGAGAAGCTTCCCGCCCCCGTCCCAAGGACGGCCCGAGGGGGGTGGGGCCCCTCGCCGCCCCGGCGGGCTCGGGGTTCCCTCGAACCCGGCGCTCCGTGACAGGATCCGATCCATGCCCTAATCTTTCCCCGGGGCACCGACCGGGGCCCTCAAGGGAGCCTTCAAGAACCAAGGAGCCGCATGTTCGAGCCCGGATGTTTCGGCCGGATTCAACTCGGCCCCCTCCCCGAGGAGGTGCGTCGGCGCCTGGCTCGGGTGGAGGCCGAGTGGCTGGAGTTCGACCCCAGCACCGGAGATCTCCTTCTCCGGCCCGTGGAACCTGTACCTATCCCCCCCCTTCCCACCATTGCCCGGGAGCTGGTGGGCTATCTGGTGGAAATCCCTCCGGAGCATCATGCCGCCATCCGGGGCGGGGACTTCTTCGTGCACCTCGAGGAGGGGGGCGGACAGTTGGTCCGGTTCCGGGTGGAGAAGGGGGGCGCCCTCCGCATCCAATGGGCCCATCCGCATTTTCGTCGGGCGCTGAGGCGCCCTTGGGCGGAAGGGGTTCCCATTCCAGTGGATCCCGAAGTGCAGCGTTTGAACGGGGAGGTGGCCTTCGAGTGCCCGTCCGCCGGGGAAGCTGCGGCCTCCCTCGAGGCTTTGGTGGAGGGGTTCGAGGGGCTCTACCCGGAAGGGGACTTCGTCGTCCGAGCCCTCGACGCGAAACGGGTGGAAGTGACCCTCAAGGATGTGAACCTGGACGCCGCCCGATTCGTGAAACGCCTCCTGGAGCTCTCCGAGCCCCGGACCCTCACAGGCAGGTTCGAGGTCTCGGCCTTCGGGCCGAACCCCCCCGAGCATCGGCTCCGCTTCCTGTTCGAGGACGGAAGGGTCTGGATCCAACACCCCCTCCTTTGGGCCGAAGTGCAGGAAGGCCAGGGTCCGGACCGATAAAGGGTCTTGCGCGACGCACGACCCCCACCTTTCCACCCCAGCCCACGGCGAAGGGTAGTGACCGAGGAGGATGGCCGTGTTGGACTATCTCTTGACCGAGGAACAAGAAGCCGTGCGGGATCTGGCCCGCACCATCGCCGAAGAGGAAATCCGCCCGGTGGCCGCGCACTACGATGTAACGGGGGAGTTCCCTTGGCCCGTGGTCCGCAAGATGGCGGAAGTGGACTTGTTCGGAGTCCTCGTCCCGGAGGAGTACGGCGGGCTCGGCGGCACCATGACCATGAACATGGTCTTGGTCACCGAGGAGCTCTCCAAGGCCTGCGGCGGGATCGCCCTGGCCTTTGCCGGTACCGCCCTGGGCGTCCTCCCCATCCTCATTGCGGGCAACGAGGAACAGAAACGACGTTTCCTCCCCGATGTGGCGGCCGGCAGGAGGCTCTGCGCCTTTGCCATCACCGAACCCCAGGCCGGATCCGATGCCGGGGGTATCCGCACCACGGCCCTCCGCGACGGTGATCACTATGTGTTGAATGGCACCAAGCAATGGATCACCAACGGAGGGGAGGCGGAAATCTACACCGTCGTGGCCCTGACCAACCCCGCCAAGGGACCCCGGGGAGCGAGCGTCCTGGTGGTGGAAAAGGGCACCCCCGGTTTCTCGTTCGGAAAGAAGGAAGACAAGATGGGGATCCGGGCATCGGCCACCCGGGAGCTGGTTTTCCAGGACTGCCGGGTCCCGGTGGAGAACCTTCTGGGAAAGGAGGGCACGGGATTCATCACCGCCATGAAGACCTTCGATGCCTCCCGACCAGGGGTGGGAGCCCAGGCGGTGGGGATCGCCCAGGGGGCTTTGGACCTTGCGGTGGCGTATGCCATGGAGCGCAAGCAGTTCGGCCACCCCGTCTCCTCCTTCCAGGGGCTGAGGTTCCTTCTTGCGGACATGGCCATGAAGGTGGAGGCGGCCCGGGCGTTGGTGTATGCCGTGGCCCGACACATCGACGCGGGTTCGAAATGGCGGCCCACCATGTATTCGGCCATGGCCAAATGCTTCGCCTCCGACGTGGCCATGGAGGTGACGACGAACGCGGTGCAGGTTTTCGGCGGCTACGGCTACATGCGGGACTACCCCATCGAAAAGTACATGAGGGATGCCAAGATCACCCAGATCTACGAGGGCACCAACCAGATCCAGAGGGACGAAATCAGCAAGATCCTCATCGGCGAGCACGTAGCCGGACGGGGGAGTGG
This sequence comes from Gemmatimonadota bacterium, assembly GCA_030550695.1. GTDB lineage: Bacteria > Gemmatimonadota > Gemmatimonadetes > Longimicrobiales > Gaopeijiaceae > JAUQOX01. The sequence goes on from JAUQOX010000026.1 coordinate 16,598, forward strand.
TTCCTAAGGCCGCCGAGAAGGCCCCGTGGGACCCCCTTGCCAATCTCCTGTTGCGCGGCGCGTACCCGCATTAAGTTGTGAGTCGAAGGACGGACCCCGCTACGTCAGGAGGATGACCATGCGCCCCTCGACACTGTTGCTGGTCGCCGTGGGCTTGTCCGCCGCTTGTGGCGGCGAACCCCGAGCGCCGCAGGCTCAGGCTCCGGTGGATTCGACACCCTTGGCGCAAGCCGCATACGACCCGGCCATGTTCGACACCATTTCTTGGCCTACCCTCGAGGCGGCCCTCGAACGGGGCCAGGTGGTGTATCGCTACAGTTGTATGAAATGCCACGGCGAGACGGGTCTGGGTGACGCAGGGTTCGTCCGGGCCGGGGACACCCTTCGGCCCCCCTCGTTCCGGGACCCCGATTGGAGGTTCGCCAACGACAAGGCTGGGCTGAGGGAGCAGGTCTTCGTGGGAACGGCCGAGGGGATGCCCCACTGGGGACTGGTGGGGCTGGCCCCCCGGGATGTGGACGCCGTCGCGGTGTACATCCTGGAGGGGATGAGGAAGCGCTGATCCTATTCCGCTGGCAGCGCCAAGCTTCGGCCGAGGGGGGCTCCGTTCCTGTCGAAGCTTCGTCGTGAAAGGGAGGTCGTCCTGACCGGCCTCCCTTTTCGTCTCTTCCCCCTACCCTACCCCCCTTGCTTCAGCCGGGTCAGAAGTGTGGCGTGCCGGGACCACAGGTAGAGGCCCGAGGTGAGGCCGGCGCCGAGATTGGCCAAGACAACCACCTGCCATGACAACACATGGCCGATTTCCGCCGCCAGCACCCCCATGATCAACACGCTGTAGACAAAACCTGCCAGAAAAAGGAAAAAGACCAGATACCAGAGTGCCGGCCTGCGCTCGGCCTGGGAGACCAGCCACGCTGCTCCCAAACCGATAAGCAGAGCCGCCAGAAGGTGAACGCCGTTGT
>JAUQOX010000026.1:17569-19099 GCA_030550695.1 Gemmatimonadota bacterium
GGACCTGCCACCAACTCCTCCGTGGTCCTGGCACCGAAGAAAAGGACGGAGCCCAAAAGGGCCGGGGTGTGGAAAGCACCCTCGCCGGCCACCAGGTTCGCCAAGGCAAACAGGACCACCACCGTGGCGTACCCGATGAAGCCGGTCACGAGACCTTCTCCCACCCAACGCGCAGGCTGGCTCGGATTCATGGTTCCCTCCTCGTCCGGTCCGGTCCGTTCCTCTTCCCCCTCCTCGCCGGCTCGGCGACGCCCCGGAGCCTGAGTGGACGGCCTTCCCCCTTGGCCGCCGCCGGCGCGCCGTCGGGGCCCCTGCCCTCCCGGGATGTCCTGCAAAGGTCGGGCCCACGCCCCGGACACCACCGGGCGTGCCCCCTCGGGACCCCGGGCTCAACCCGCCTCCGCGGTCCGAATGAGCCGGAGGGCCTCCAGGACCGCCCTGTTCCAGCCCCGGCTCCCCGGCCTTTCGCCCACGATGGCTTTTTCCGCCGGCACGACAAGACGGCCTCCGGAGGCTCGGGGCAAGATCACCGGGACCTCCACAGCCTCCAGCATGGGGAGATCGTTCGGGCTGTCCCCCACGCCTATGGTGACCACCGTCCCCCCCCAAAGGGCCTCGTACGCCCGCCGGACCAGCCTCACCCCCGTTCCCTTGTCATGCCCCGCTCCCATCACGTGGTGGAAACGTCCACCTTCCACCACTTGAAACCCCCTCCGGCCCGCTTCGGCCGCCAACTCCGCCAGAATCCCGGGCGGGGGAGGGAGGATGGGTTCGGAGAACTCCCGATCCCGGGCCCTCCTCGCTTCGTCCGGGGAAAGCCCGGTCCGGGCCTGCACCTCCTCCAGGGGCATGTCTCCGAACCCGCGAACTCGCATCCCCGCCGGCAGGGACTTCAGAAACGCCCGGATCAGGGGATAGCCGACCCCTAAGCTTACCCTTGCCCCCCCCCCTGCCTCCCCCACGGCCCCCTGGGGGGGCGGGGGCCCCCCCGGGGGGAAGAATACCCCCCCGCCGTTCTCCACCACGAAGGGGGCAACGATGCCCAACCGCTCCTGGATCGGCTGGACCTCAGCCCGGGTTTTGCTGGTGACCAAGACAACGGGGATCCCCTCGCCCTCGAGGCGCTCCAGCGCCTCCCGCGCGCCCCCGAAGCCGTAGTCCCAGGGGTCCAGCAGGCTCCCGTCCAGATCGGTGAAAACGAGGATGCGCAAGGGCAACCCCCTGGAAGAGGGAAGGGTGTGGTCCCGGCGTGGCGCCGGCCCAAGGACCGGGAACCGCCGCAGCCCCGGGCCAAACCGACTCCCGGAGGACGAAGGCCTCACCGCCCGGGCCGCACTGCACCCTGGCTCTGCCCGCCAGGTCGGGCGGGCTCCCCGACCCACGGCCACCGTTCCTGTTCCTTTCGAACCCGTCAGCCGGCCCCCGGCGCCGGCGCCGGGGGGGGGGGGGCGGGGGGGGCGGGCTCCCCCCCCCCCGGGGGGGGGGGGCCCGGGGGGGGGGCCACGATCCTTCAGCGGGAGAGGGGCAGGG
>JAUQOX010000230.1 GCA_030550695.1 Gemmatimonadota bacterium
CGCGGCCTCCCCCCCCCGCCGCCCCGGGCCGGGGGGCACGTGAAGATGCTGGCCATGGTGGGGGCCTACCTGGGGGTTCCCGGGGTGCTCCTCACCGTTTTCTTGGGATCCCTCCTGGGTTCGGTGATCTTCGGGCCTGTGGCTTGGCGCACAGGCAGGCTCGTTCCCTTCGGAATCTTCCTGGCCGCCGGAGCGGGCATCGCCTACGGCTGGGGAGAAGCCCTCATCGGTTGGTATACGACCCGTTTCCTGGGGTGGGCTCCTTGAGCCGGGCCGCCAAGGAGGGGAGCCCATGGGGCGAACCCCTGCCGGCGGGCGCCATGCAAGATCCAACCATCAGCGCGCCCGCGTCGGCCGCCGGTAACCCCCTGCTGGTGGGCGCTATGCCGGGCTCGGAGCGGGGGCTCGGGGGGAGGGAAGGGAGGAGGCCGGGGGGAATGCCTTCGGGGCCGAGGGCCGTGGGATCTCAGGGGTCCGAACAGTCCCGTTGGAAACCGCAGTTCAGGCAGACCACCTTGCAGTGCCTTTCCACCACCGGGCCTCCGCAGAGCTCGCATCGCGGCTCACCGCCGATCCCCTGGGCAAGGTACTGGGCCGCCAGATGCCGATAATGGGCCGCACTCCTCTCCACCCAACGGATGGCCGACCCCTCCAAAGGACCCCGGACCCGGGCCGGGACGCCGGCCACCAGGCTCCCCGGGGGCACTTGCGTTCCCTCCAGCACCACCGCCCCCGCTGCCACCAGGGAGCCTGCTCCGATGACGGCCTGTTGCAGGATCACCGCATTCATCCCCACCACGCAACGATCCTCGATGGTACAACTTTCAAAGAGGGCCCCGTGACCCACCGTGACATCGGCTCCGATGAGGGTGGGCTGCCAATCGCCCACATGGATGATGCACTGATCTTGGATGTTGGTCCGCGGCCCCACCACGATCCCGTTGCGGGGGTGATCCCCCCGGAGCACCGCCCCGAACCAAATGGAGGCCCCCTCTCCCACCTCCACATCTCCCACCAGGACCGCCGACGGCGCCAGAAAGACATCTCCGGCCAGCCTGGGCCGCTTCCCCCCGAAGGAGAAGATCCACGCCATGGTCAGCTTTCTTCCTGGGGAGCGGAAGGCGCCAGCTTCCGGATGCGGACCCTCAGCACCTGGGTGTCGCTGGCGTCCAGGACGTCGATGCGAACCCCGTGCCGCTCCAGCGTTTCGCCCTTCGACGGCACGTAGCCCAACTCCTCCAGGATGAAGCCGTTCAGGGAGCGGTGCTCCAGGGAGGGCAGGGAGACGTTGAAGGCGTAGTTGAGTTCCCGAAGGTCGATGCCGCCGTCCACGATCGCTTCCGTCTTCGAAACCCGCACGATGGGTTCTTCGGGAAGATCCGTCTCGTCAGCGATCTCCCCCACCAGTTCCTCCAGGATGTCCTCCAAGGTCACCAGCCCGTCGGTGCCTCCGAACTCGTCGGCCACGATCCCCATGTGGATGCGGCGGGTCTGGAAGTCCCGGAGGAGGCGGGTCAGGGGCAGGGAGCCCGGCACGAAGAAGGGTTCCCGGGCGATAGCCTTCAGGGAAAGGTGCCCCCTGCCGGCAATGTAGCCCTGGTAGATGTCCCGAATGTGGAGAATGCCGGTGATGTCGTCTACGCTTTGGCCGTAAACCGGGACCCGGGAATAGGGGACCTGTTCCAACTCCTTGACCACTTCTTCCAAAGTGAGGGAGTCCTTCCAGGCGAAGATCTCCACCCGTGGAGTCATGACGTCCCACGCGGTGAGCTCGTCCAGTCGGAACGCCCGCTCCACCAACTCATGCTCTTCCTTCTCCACCACCCCTTCCCGCCGCCCCAAGGCCGCGATCTCCCGGACCTCCCGGACCTCGGACCGATCCCTCCCTTCCTCCTCGCCCCCGCCGACCAGGTCTTCCAGGTTCTGCAGGGGACGGAGGGCCGGCCCCAGCCACCGGAGGAGCAGATGGACGGAGGGCGCCAAGGCCAGGGCCACCCGGACGGGGCGGCGGGCGGCCACGAGGCGGGGGAGAAGGATGCCCCCTACGAGGACAGCCAGCAGGGAAAGGGGAAAAGCTGTCCAGAGGCCCACCACCCCGCCCCGGTGGGCGCTCCAGCCCGTGGCTACCCCCACAGCTGCCAATCCGGCCAGGTAACTCAGCAGCCAGAGCCAGACCTCGGCCACCCTTCCCTGTTGCCGAACCTCCGCCAAGGCCCGTGCGCCCCGGAAACCCTCCTCCAGGAGGGTCCTGACCCTGGGCTCGCCCAGGGCGAACAGGACTGTCGCCGAGGTAGAAAAGAAAGCGCAGAGGGCCAGGAGCAAGCCCGCCACCACCAGCGGGGCGGTCACGGGATTCCTCCAGGACTCGGCGGGCCGTCCGTCGGACTGGAACTCTCTGGGTCCATGGGGTCTCGGAACGGGATGCGGCCGGTGAACGGCTTCGGGAGGCTGGCAAAGGCCCCCTGAGGCGCCCCCACCCCCCACAGGTTGCCCAACCCACCCCACCGCGCCAACGCGGGTACACGTTCTCCGGGCGGTGAAGGGGGAGAACGGGGGGTGGCCGGTCGCCTCCACACAGAGCATACCTCGGAACCAGGGCGCTGCCAAGGGGTTCACGGGGCCGGGCCCGGGGGCGAGGGCACCGCCGGACCAGGATCCCAAGGGCAGAGGCCTTGGAGGCGGCCCCCACGGAGGGGGGGCCGGCCGGACCTGGCGGAGCAGCCGAGGGACCGGCAGGACGGTGGCGGACCCTTCGGTCGAGCCGAGCAACCGGGGGCCCCGGCAGGGGCATCGGGTGGCGGGAAGCCCGCCGGGGGTATTGCGAAAAAAATCACTCTCGCCTATGTTCGGGCCGCTTTTTTTGGCAAGGCCCCGGAGGGGTGGCTGACATGGCCGGGCCGGACAAGAAGATCCCCCCGCCTCCCGGTTTTCTCGCAGCGGCGGGGCGTTACACGGGTTATGGGCTGACCTGGGCCCTTTCTACCCTGGTGTTCCTGCTGGCCGGCTGGTGGCTCGACGGAAAGGTGGGTACCACCCCCCTCTTCATGATTCTCGGGGCCTTCGTTGGGGCGGGAGCGGGCTTCTACAGTCTATACCGCCACATCGTGGAAGAACCGAGGGATCGAGAAGGGGACGGGAAGGCTTGACCCCTACCTTGCGTTACAGTGTGACTGCCCTGGTGGCGCTCCTGGTCTTGACGGCTCTCCTGTGGCCCTGGCTCCCGGAGGCTGGCAGGAGGGGCGTCGTGGCCGCAGGCGTGGTAGCCTATCCCGTCCAGGTCGTTTCTTTCGCGGCCCTTGTCCGATTCTGGAACCAAGGGCGAAAGTTTCTCCTGGTCTGGATGGGGGGAACCGTTTTGCGGATGGCCGTGGTCCTGGGTGTGGGCCTGGCTTTGTTTCGGGTGGAGGGTCTGGCGCCTGCACCTACGCTGTTGAGCCTGGCAGGATTCTTCTTCCTGTTCCTGCTCCTGGAACCCTGGTTCCTCAGGGCCCCCGGGGGCCGGAGTTTCGAAGCCTTCGGGTCATGGGGAGTTCGGTGAACGTTAGAGGTTGGTTGAGAGGAGGCCTGGAGGGAGTGGGGGCCGGAGGACCCGCAGGGGGGGCGGAGGCCCCCGGGGGAGGCGGGCCCGACATCGGCGGGATGCTCATGCACCACTTGGCCGATGGGCACGCCATGGAGCTGCCGTTCCTGGGGGAGGTGGCGCTCCCCCGGTGGGAACCCATCCACCTGGGTGGTCTGACCCTTGATCTTTCTCCCACCAAGCATGTGGTCTTCTTGGTACTGGCCGCCGTCCTGGTGGCGGCGGTGTTCTTGGCCATGGCCCGGGCGGTCCAGGGGAAATATCGAGGGCGGGCCCCTTCCGGCCTGGCCAATGCCCTGGAGGCCATCGTGGTGTATTTCCGGGACGAGATCGTCCGTCGGAACATCGGTCATGGCGCCGATGCCTACACGCCGTTCATCCTTACGGTCTTCTTCTTCATCCTCACCATGAATCTCCTGGGGCTCGTGCCCTGGGGAGCCACCGCCACGGGGAACCTCTCGGTCACCGCTGCCCTGGCCGTGGTGAGCCTCATCGTCATCGAGGTGAGCGGCTTCCTGGCTTTGGGTCCCAAAGGGTATGCCAAGACCATCTTCTACGCCCCCAAGGGTCTTCCTCCTGTGGGTCAAGCCCTCATGCTCGTCATCATGACTCCGGTGGAGCTCCTGGGAAAACTGGCCAAGCCTTTCGCCCTGGCCATCCGGTTGTTTGCGAACATGACGGCGGGGCATACGGTCATCCTCTCCCTGGTCGGGATGATCTTCGTTTTCGGGCATCTCCCGTTCCTCCGGTGGGGGGTTGTCCTGGGGTCGGTGGGGATGTCCGTGGCCATGATGCTTCTGGAAATCTTCGTGGCGTTTCTCCAGGCCTACATTTTTTCCATGTTGACCTCAGTCTTCATCGGTCTGATCCGGCACGCCCACTAGGGCGCGTTTTCGGGTGCGGTGCGGTCGTCGTCAAACTAGAACCCTTCATCGAGAGACGGAGAAACCATGCTTCACGCTTTCCTCGCGGCTTTCCAGGAAATGGGCGCCTCCATGGACCCCGAGACGGCGAAGAACTATCTCAGCCTGCTGGGTGCCGGAATCGGTGTCGGTCTCACGGTCATCGGAGCCGGTCTGGGGATCGGTCGGATCGGGGAGAACGTCACCCAGGGGATCGCCCGGCAGCCCGAGGCGGCCGGCGCCATCCAGACCGCCGGGATCATC
>JAUQOX010000231.1 GCA_030550695.1 Gemmatimonadota bacterium
CGATGGAGATGGGGATGTACTTCCACTCCACGAGCCCCTTGGAGATGTAGATCTCCTGGAGCTTCGGATAGGTTTCGGTGTGGAAGCGCCGACAGTACCCACAGCCGAAGTCACTGAACTCGACAACTTTCACGGGTGCCGTGGCCGACCCTTCGTTGAAGCCCAGGCTCGCCAGGTCGGCACCCCGTCGAAGCTGCGTGTCGGAACCCCGCTCCGCCGCCTGGCCTTCCCGCGGCGACGGCTGGGTTTCGGCCCGACTCTCTCCGCAGCCTACCAGGCTGGGCAGGAGGAGCCACCCCAACCAGACGCCGCGGCGACCCCACCACCGACCCATGGATGCCTCCCCGCTAGCGTTTCCGGAGCCAGATGCCGAGGGCCAACCCTGCGGCCATCCCCAACAGGGCGGTGCCGGCCAAGAGTTTCCCTTGCCTACCACGCCACCCTTCGCGGAGCTCGCCGGGCCGTTCCTGGACGCCCCCCGGCTTTTCCGGGGGAAAGGGGGTTCTTTCTCTGCCCTCTTCCCAAGGCGGGGGTTCGGCCCCTTCGGGAAGATCTTCCCAGAACGCCTGAACCGTGAGCTCCTCTTCCTCAAAGCCGCAGTTGGGGCAGACCACGAACCCCCGATCCCGGGCGGTTCGGTTGGGGAAGGTGAGCTCTTGTCGGCACTTGGGGCACAAAAGCCCCGCCGGTAAGGGCAGCAGGAGGCCGTAGAGGAACCCCTTCGAGAGCCCGAGCTCTTCGGCAATTTGGTTTACGCTGGCTTCCGTTTCCCAGTACAGCCGGTTGGCTTCCTGGGACAAGAGGTCCTGCCCCGCTGGATCCCTGGTCATGGCTTCTCCTTTCGTCCGTACGTCCGCTGCGACGGAAGGCGGGAACCCCACCCCAAGGGCCCGCGGGGGCCATCCCGGTCCTTGACCCGAGGGGCAAGCTAGACCAACATAGCCCCGCCGGTAGGCCTCCAGCCAGGGTACCCCGTTGAAGATTCCGGTTTCCCACGGTCATCTGGAAGCAACTCTCCGAGACCCCTTGTTGCTGCCGGCCCGGGGGGGGGCGGTGGTCTGCCACCCTCACCCCCTCCATGGGGGGACCATGCACACCAAGGCCGTCTATCGGGCGGCCCAGGCTCTCACCGAGGTGGGGCTCAGGGTGTTGCGTTTCAATTTCCGAGGCGTAGGTCGCAGCACCGGGAGTTTCGACGACGGGATCGGCGAACTCGACGATGTGCGGGCTGCCCTGGACTGGCTCGCCCTGGGGCTGGCCGGGAAGCCCTTGGTGGCGGGGGGGGTATCCTTCGGCTCTTTGATGGCCCTTCGGGTGGGGGTGGACGACCCCAGGGTGGTGGCATTGGTGGGCCTGGGAGTTCCGGTGCGGGCCTATGACTACTCCTTCCTTGCCGGAACCTCGAAGCCGGTCCTGGTGGTCCAAGGGGAGCATGATCCTTTCGGGAGTCCCTCCGACGTGAGAACCGCCCTCCTACCCCTGGCGGCCTCGATCACCGTAGTGGAGGTCCCCGGGGCCGGGCATCTGTTCGAGGACCATATCCCGCACCTTCAGTCGGCCTTGCGGGCTTTTTTCGTGGAAGGGTGGGGAGGGAAGGCCCTGGCGCAGGCTCCCGGGAACCCGCCTCCGCCGCCTTCGCCGTAAGGCGCCGGCGGGGCGCGGTGGGTGGGGGGGAAGAGGGTACCACCAGCATCGCACGAGGAAACGGCAAACAATGAAGATCTATACCCGGACGGGCGACGGAGGGGAAACGGGGCTCTTCGGGGGAGGCCGGGTGCCCAAGGGCCACCAGCGGGTGGAAGCCTATGGTACGGTGGACGAACTCAACGCCACCTTGGGTCTCTGTGTGCAGGCGGTCAGCCAACAGGACATCCGGGACAAGCTGATCGGCCTGCAGAACGATTTGTTCGCCCTCGGGGCTTCCCTGGCCACCCCTGATGCGGGCCCAGGTCGAACCCGGGCGGCCCTTCCTCCCCTTCCCCGGGGCCGGGTGGAGGAGATGGAGCGGTGGATGGACGAGGCCGAGGAGGAACTCTCCCCCCTCCGGAGCTTCATCCTCCCCGGGGGGACGCCGGGGGCCGCAGCCCTGCACTTGGCCCGGACCGTGTGTCGGAGGGCAGAGCGGGCGGTGGTACGGCTGGCCTTGGAGGAAGCGGTGGAAGAGGGGATCATCCCCTACCTCAACCGCCTATCGGACCTTCTTTTCGTGCTGGCCCGTCTGGAGAATCACCGGTCGGGGAAGCCGGATGTCCTCTGGGGGAAGACCCCGAGTGGGGGGCCTTGACGAAGCCCCTTCGGGGTGCATGTTGCTCAGGGGGAGGGAGGGTAGGGAAGCGAGACGATCCGGGGAGGGTGGAATGGCTTACATCATCGCGGAGCCTTGCATCGGGGTGAAGGACGCCTCCTGCGTGGAAGTCTGCCCGGTGGACTGTATCTACGAAGGGGAAGATCAGTTTTACATCAATCCGGACGAGTGCATCGATTGCGGAGCCTGCGAGCCGGAATGTCCGGTCCAGGCCATCTTCCCCGACACCGACGTCCCCCCGGAATGGACGAGCTACATCGAGAAAAACGCGGCGTTCTTCGAATGAAGGGCTCCCTCGGCCCCGCTGGGGGACGGGGGGGACCTCCCGGAACGGGTGCCTTTCACGGCCGTCCCCGAAAAGGGGCTGGGGTGGCCGCGGTCCTGATCCTCGCGGGCCTCGGCGCTTGCGAGTTCCGTCAAGTTCCCCGTCCCCCCGCTGCGGGGAGCCGGGCCGACTCCGTGGCCACGGCCGACCACATCCGGGCCATGCTCCAGGCTTCGGCTGAGGATTGGAACGCGGGGAACCTGGACGGCTTTCTGGATGACTATTGGCGTTCCCCGGAACTGACCTTTCTGGGGGCCGGGGGGATCACGCGAGGGTGGGACGCGGTGCGGGAAAAGTATCTCCGTTCCTACTTTGCTCCGGAGGCTCGGCGCCCCTTCCTCCGGTTTGACCAGATCGAGGTCCGCCTCCTGGGGACCGACCACGCCCTGGCCACCGGCCGTTACCTCCTCTCCCTTGACGAAGCCGACCGGGACGAAGTTTCCGGCTGGGGATACTTTTCCCTCGTGCTCCGGCGTGCGGCCGGGGAATGGCGGATCATCCACGACCACACCACGGCAGCACCGGCCGGGTCTTTTCCCGGCGGCTGACCGCGGTCTGGCGACGGGCTAGAGCCCCAGCTCCCGGAGGCGATCCACCGAAATCCGACCGTAAGGGCCCCGTTCGGCGGAAACCCGACTCGGATGGTGGTCTCTTGCGGCCCTAAGCTCCTTGAGGAGGTAGAGCCCGAGAGCCACGGACGCGGCGCCCAGCAGGCTTACGAGCAAGGTACGAATGGGGACCTCCAAAAAGTTGGAGACGAAAGACCGCCCCGGCGTGTTGCCTCTTCACCGGAGGGGCGGACCGGCGAGGCGGTTCCTGGAGGATTCCGGCCCCCCCGGCAAGCCCAGCCTCGCAGGTTTCGTGCCGGAGGGAGGGGCCTTGTCGCAACTGAACTCCTCGGCCCAGGCCCTTCGGAAAACCGACGCTGTCCCTGAAGGGAACCTCGGTTTTCCGAGGTTCCCCGGGCGCGCCGACGAGGCTAGGGATGGGCCATGATCCGGAGCAGATACCTCCAACACCGGGCGCGGGCCGGCGACCCGGTGGCCTTGGCGCGGATCCTGGTCTCCATCCCCTCGGTGAACCCGGACCTGGAGCCGGGCGGGGCGGGGGAGGAGGAGATTGCCCGTCAATGTGCCGAGTGGCTTGGGGAGTGGGGCTACGAGGTCCGCCTCGGGCGGGTGGCCGAGGGGCGTTGGAACGTCACGGCATCCCGGGGCCAGGGAGATCCGGTCCTCCTCCTCAACGGGCATCTGGACACGGTGGGCGTGCGGGGCATGGAGGGGAACCCCTTCTCCGGGGAGCTGCGGGGGGGAAGGATATGGGGCCGTGGTGCGGCGGACATGAAAGGGGGGGTGGCCATGCTCCTGGCCACCGCCGCCGGTCTGGCCCGGGAGCCCTGGCCGGGGGGATGCCTTCGGCTGGCGCTGACCGCCGACGAGGAGAACGCGAGTTTGGGCATGCAGGTCTTGCTCCAGGAAGGGCTGTCAGCCCATGCCGCCGTGGTGGCCGAGCCTACCTCCCTGGCCGTGATGCCCGCCCACAAAGGGTTCCTCTGGATCGAGGGCGAGGTGAGGGGCAGGGCGGCCCACGGATCCCGCTACGATCTGGGGGTGGACGCCATCTTCCATGCAGCCCGGTTCCTTGCGGCGTTGGAGGAGGTGCAGGAGGAATTGGAGGCCCGGCCTCGCCATCCCCTCCTGGGCCGCCCCTCCTTTCATGTCGGTACCATCCAAGGAGGCACGGCCCCTTCCGTGTACCCTCATTCTTGTCGTTTCGTCCTGGAGCGGCGTACCCTGCCCGGGGAAGGCCCCGCCGAGGCCATGGCAGCGTTCCACCGGGTTTTCCGGGACGTGAAGCGCAACACGCCGGCCATGGCGGGTCGTCTGCGCCAGGGATTGTTCAGGGCAGGTACGGAGGTGCCCCTGGATTCTCCCCTGGTCCAGGGGCTGTTGCAGGCAGTTCGAGAGGAGGGGATGCCGGACAAGGTGGAGGGGATGACGGCCTGGGTCGAGGCAGGCTGCCTCAACGAAGCCAAGATCCCGGCGGTGTGTTTCGGCCCCGGCTCCATCGCCCT
>JAUQOX010000232.1 GCA_030550695.1 Gemmatimonadota bacterium
CCCGAAGCCCGGAAGCTCATGGAAGAACTGGCCTCGGCGGCGAATCTGAGGTATTGAGGCGGACCGCCCGCCGTCGGCTCCGGCACCCCTGGCGCCGGGCGCCCCGGGGCCAGGGCCCGGAAGGCGCGGACCGAAGGAGGGGAGGAGAGCGGGGAAAAGAACCTCCGGGGGCCTTTCTTCTGGTCGGATCCGGCGAAACCCGACAGCGATCCCGTGGGGCGCGGCCCGCCGGTGCCCTTCCTCCCTCGGGGTTCAGGGCCGGGGGAGGCGCCGGCAAACCCCTCCGGAGGGGGGGGAGGTCACGGGGATCCGCCCAAGGACCCCCTCAAGGACCGGTCCTTTCCTCTTCGCTGAGGCCCCTGCCCAGGGGAGTCCGGATCACCCCGCCCCCGAGGAGCCTCTCCCCCAGGAACAGAACCCCCGACTGACCCGGGGTGACCCCCATCTCGGGCCGGGCGAACTCCAGTCGCAGGGTTTCCCCCAGGCTGGCCACCCGAGCCTTGAGGGGTGGAGCCCGATGTCGAAGCTGGACTTCCACTTCGGCGCCGGGGAGTGGGGGGGAGGCCAGCCAGTTCAAGCCTTCCAGTTCCACCCCCCGGCAGAAAAGATCTTCCCGCCTCCCCACCACCACCTCACGGCTGGTGGGCCGGATCTCCACCACGTAGAGGGGATGCCCCGCCCCGCCGGGAAGGCCGCGCCGCTGGCCCACGGTGAAACCGCCATAACCGGAGTGCCGTCCGATCTCCCGGCCCTGGAGGGTGACCACCCGACCCTCCTGGAAGGCAGGGTGAGAAGCATCCAGACGACTTCGGAGCAGATCGCGATAGTCCCCCGACGGCACGAAGCAAATCTCTTGGGATTCCGGCTTCCGGGCGGTGGCCAGCCCCCTTTGGAGGGCCATGTGCCGGACCTCGTCCTTGGTCAAGTCTCCCAGGGGGAAGTGGAGGTAGGGGAGGGATGGACGGGGAATGCCCCAGAGAAAGTAGGCCTGGTCCTTCTTGCGGTCTCTGCCCCGAAGGAGAACCGTCTCTCCTTCTTTCCGTTCCACCCTCACGTAGTGCCCCGTGGCGATCCCCTCCGCCCCAAGGTCACGGGCGGCCTCGAGGAGGTCCCGGAACTTGGTGAAGGAATTGCAGCGGACGCAGGGGTTTGGCGTGCGCCCCCGGGCATACTCCGCCACGAAGTCCTCCACCACGTCCCGTGTGAAAGTCTCGGCCACATCCAGCACCACATGGGGGATTCCCAGGGCGTGGGCCACGCTCTTCGCATCCAGGACCCCCTCCACCCCGCAGCAGGTCCGAGGATGGGAGGGGCCCGAAGAGTAGCAGAAGGTGCGGAGGGTGGCAGCCACCACCTCGTGCCCCTCTTCCACCAACAGGGCCGCCGCCACGGAGGAGTCCACCCCTCCCGACATGGCCACCAGAATCCGAGCCACTGGTCCGACCTTTCCCTCCGGGAATCTTCGAATGGCCCAGCGGAGCGGAACCGCGGCAAGGACGGCCTCTCCGCTCTGGCCTGGGGGGCACCTTCCGGGGACCCTCCCGACCGATCCCCCCACACCCCCGAGCAAAACTGCCCGGGTCCCCGCCCCCCCTCGCAGTCTCCTCCAACCCAGGGTGGGCGTGATTGTTCCTGGGCCCTGCCCACCCCCACCTTGGCAGGGGTCGCCCCGTGCGCTTACCCTTTCCGTCTTCCCCCATCGAGGAGCGGCCTGATGCCCCTTCCCCGCCGACCCCTCCCCCACGGCCTCCCCCAACGGTTCACCGTGACCGTGCACGGTACGGTCTTCGAGGGGCGCCACGCCCACCTGGCCAACCTGGAGGAAGGGGAGACCCTTCTCTTACGCCCCGACCCCGCCGGTGCAGAGGTCCGAGGGGAGGGGGGGAAAGTCTGGGTCCACCGCCTTACGGGTGAGGTCCTGGGGTATCTGCCCCCGGAAGCGGGCATCCCCCTGGCGCCCTGGCTCAGGGAAGGAGGGCGTGCCTGGGGAAAGGTCCTGAAGATCCGGGGCGAGGAAGCCCCCTCGTTCCGGCGGTTGGTTGTGGAGGTATCGTGCGGCACTTGCCCGTGAGACGCTGGCCGTCGGGGCCGGGCCCCACGCTCAAAAGGTGCTCACCGGTAGGGTCCCCAAGGTGGGGGCGGCCAGGGTCTCCCGGGTCCAGAACGGCTCGCCGTAGGCCACCCGGATCAGGGAGCCGGTCCGTAGGGCGTGGGCTCGGACCACCTCTAGGAGGGACCCCTCCCCCGCGGGAAAGACCTCTCCCGCCCTCCCCACGCCCCCGAACTGGGACTCGTAGGCGGCGAGGGCCGCCAGTTTCTTTTCCATCTGTCGGCTGATGTCCACCACAAAGGTGGGTTTTTCGGGGTCCTCCCGGAAGGTCAAGGCGTGGACGACCTTGAAGGGCCGGAAGGGCTCCCCCGGGGCCTCGTAACGGGCCAGGCCTGCCAGGTACGCGGCGTCGTAGACCAGCTCCGCCGCCACCCGATGGTCGGGGTGACGGCCGTGGATCCAGTGGGTGACCACCACCCTGGGGCGAAGTTCCCGGAGGACCCCCACCAGGGCTTTTCGGGCGGCAGGGGTGTTCTCCAACCCCGAGTCAGGGAGCCCGAGATTCCTCCGCACGGAAACCCCGAGGATTTCGGCCGCCCTCTCCGCTTCCCGGGCACGGAGCGCCGCGTCTCCCCGGGTCCCCTTTTCTCCCCGGGTCAGGTCCAGAATCCCCGTTCGCTCGCCGGCCTCGGCGCTCTTGGCCAAGGCCCCGCCGCAAAGGAGTTCCGCATCGTCGGGGTGGGCCACGACGGCCAATACGTCCAGGGTTTCCATACGGCAAACAACCTCGATTGGGGTGGATCCTCCGGGACCGGACCGGCCCCCGGTTCGGCGGCGCGAAGCCCCGGAGCCACCTTGGCGGCCGGCGGCCCAACCTGGTCCCCCGTTTTCCTGTGGCGCCGAAGGCCTTTCCGACCCGGGGGCCTCGCCGGGGGGAGGCCCCCCGGCCTGCCGACGCCCTTCAGGAGGAGGTTCGGCGTCCCGGGGCGCCTACTCGTACCGCAATGCCTCCACGGGGTCCAGCCGGGAGGCCCGGATGGCCGGCATAAGACCGAAGAGCATGCCGGTGAGGAGGGCCATGGCCAAGGCCACGGCCACCGACCACAGGGGGATCGCGGCAGGGATGGGGGTCAGCCTCTCCACCAGGCGGGCGCCCCCGGCTCCCAGCAACATCCCCAAGGCTCCGCCAAGAAACGTCAGGACCCCCGCCTCCACCAGGAACTGCCACAGGATCTCCTGCCGCGTGGCCCCCACGGCCTTCCGGATGCCGATTTCCCGGGTCCGCTCCGTGACGCTGATGAGCATGATGCCGATGACCCCTACCCCTCCCACCATGAGGCCGACGGAAGAGAGGGAAAGCATGACCACGAAGAAAACCCCGGTCAGGCGGTTGAAAAGGTCCACCAGCTGAGCGGAGCGGAGGATGGCGAAGTTGTTCTCGTCCTGGGGACCCAGCCCCCGCAGGGTCCGCATGAGGGTGATGACCTGGTCCTGCACCTCCTGGGGGGGAACCCCGGGCCGGGGAACCACCAACACCCCCATGAACTCGTCGTTCGCCCGGAGCTGCTTGAGGGCCGCCGTGTAGGGCACCACGGCAAAATGCCGGACGGCCTCGGAGAAGATGTTCTCCGCCGCCTCGAAGACCCCCACTACGGTGAAGAGCTCCCAAGGGCCCCTGCCGGTGCTGACCCTGACCCTTTTCCCGATGGGGTCCAGGGGCCCGAACAGCTCCAGGGCCAGAGGCCGGGAGACCACCATGACGGCTCGGGCCTGTTCCACCTCGGCGGGGAGGAAATTCCTGCCCGCCGTGAAGTCGCCGATGGTGTATTGGGGCCAACCGGCGGAATTGCCGGAGGCTTGGACCCCGGTAATGCGCCTCCCCCCATAGGAGATGGAGAGGCTCATGTCCAGATCCACCACAGCGTCGGCCACCGCCGGCAGGCGCGCGATCCGCTGGGCCTCCAAGGGCGTGATCTTGGGCTTGTCCCACCAGGGGGGTCTGCCGGATCCCCCGCTGATGCGGACATTCGTCATGTCGAAGCGGGTCACGATGAAGTTCTCCGGGCCCGCCGACTCGAAGGCCTCCAGGACGCTGCTCCGAATTCCGGTGATCAGGGCCGCCATGGCCACCACCACGGCCACCCCCACGGCTACCCCCAAGATGGTGAGGCCGGCCCGGATCTTGTTGGTGGCGATGGCCTCGAGGGCGATCTGAACCCCCTCGGCCAGGGTGGCCAGAGCGGTCCCGCCCTTGGGGGGGATGGGGGAGGAGGCGGGGTCGAAGCTCCGCGCCAAGGGGGGAGATGAGCGGGCCATGGGGGCTTCCCTATTCGTACCGCAGGGCGTCCACCGGGTCCAGGCGGGCGGCTCGGGCGGCGGGGTACACTCCCGCGATCATACCCACCGCCACACCCAGCACGACCCCCAGGGCAACCCAATGGGGGGCCACGGAGGTGGGGAGGGGGGAGAGCGCCCCTACCAGGGCCGTGAGGCCAATCCCCACCCCCACCCCCACCACGGCCCCCGTCCCTGACAGGGTGCCGGCCTCGATGATCACTTGCACCAGAATGTCCCGTCTCCGGGCACCGATGGCCTTCCGCACCCCGATTTCCCGGGTACGCTCCATGACGGAGACCAGCATAATG
>JAUQOX010000027.1 GCA_030550695.1 Gemmatimonadota bacterium
CAACCGCTTCCTCTTCGACGACCGCGCCGGGCGCACGGTGAGCGTCCATTCGTCGGCGATCCTCGAGGCGTTGCGCAAGGTGTACGACGCCCAGGCCATCGCCGACGAACTCCTGGGGCGGAGGGGAGGCGGGGGGGGAGACTGACCCGGTTTCGTCGGAGGGCCCCGGGACGGATTCCCGGAAGAAGGGGCCGGCGAGGGGCTCGCGGGGAGCGGGGGCGTCCGAAAAGCAGGCATCGGCGGGAGCCGACGGCGCCCGCCGGCCTGCCAACCCTAGGGGGTCAGGAGCTGGAACCATGCCTTCCATGAACGACGTGCTGGGGGTGATCATGGGTGGGGGGCGGGGTCAGCGCATCTACCCTTTGACCCGGGACCGATCCAAGCCGGCCATTCCCCTGGCGGGGAAGTACCGTCTGATCGACATCCCCATCAGCAACTGTCTGCACTCCGGCATCCACCGCATCTGCGTGCTCACCCAGTTCAACTCTGTCTCCCTTCATCGGCACATCGCGCGGACCTATGTGTTCGATCCCTTCCACGGGGGGTGGGTGCAGATTCTTGCGGCGGAACAGACGCCCTCTTCCCAGGCGTGGTACCAGGGTACCGCCGACGCGGTGCGCAAGCAGTTGCCGGAGATCCAGAGCACCGAAGCGCCCTGGATCCTGATTCTGGCGGGAGATCACCTTTATCGGATGGACTACGCCCTCATGGCCGAGTTCCACTGGAAGAACGAGGCCGACATCACGGTGGCCGTGCATCGGGTGTCCGCCCAGGATGCTCCGCGGTTCGGTCTTCTGAAGAAGGAGGCCGACGGAAGGATCGTGGACTTTGCGGAGAAGCCCAAGGAACCGCAGGTCCTGGCCCGGTTTGCCGTGATGGGGCAAAAGGGGGGCGGGGAGGAAGGAGAGAACGCGGTCCTCCCTGAGGACAGGGACGGCGGGCACCGCAACGTTTTCCTGGGCTCCATGGGGATCTACCTGTTCCGGACATCGGTGCTGGTGGAGACTCTGGCCGGTACCGAGGATCATGACTTTGGGGCTGAGGTGATCCCCCGCTCCATCGGTCGCTACCGGGTGTTCGCCTACGAATTCGACGGGTATTGGCAGGATATCGGCACAATACGGTCCTTCTTCGATGTGAACCTCAGCCTGACCGATCCCGAGCCTCCTTTCGATCTATGGGATCCCGACTGGCCGTTCTTCACCCGCCCGCGGTTTCTGCCGAGCCCATCGGTTCATGGGGCAAATCTGGAGGGCGTGCTCCTGGGAGAGGGCTGTAGGATCGGCCGGGCGGAGATCCGCCGTTCGGTGGTGGGGGTGCGGACGGTGGTGGGGGATGGGGTGCGGATGAGGGATACGGTGGTCATGGGCGCCGACTATTACGATCCGCCGGGGCTGCCCCCGCCCGGGGGGGTTCCCTTGGGGATCGGGGACGGCTGTAGGATCGAAGGGGCCATCATCGACAAGAACGCCCGGCTGGGGGAGGGGGTCAGGATCGAGCCCTTCCCCCGGGGCACCGAACGGGACGGCCGCGACTGGGTGATCCGGGACGGGATCGTGGTGGTGCCCAAGAACACCCTTCTTCCACCAGGGACGGTCATTGCGCCGGGAGGGGACGATGGGGGCCTCGGTCGTTGAGGGTCGGGGAGGCATGGGGTGGGCGCCCCTCGCGGCGGCTCTGGTCCTGGCGGCGTGCCGTGGAGGGGGAGAGGCCCCTGTCGTCGGTCGCCTCCTTCCTCCACCCCCGCCCCCCGAGGCGTGGGCAGGGCTGGTGGGGGAGTATGCAGACGGGGCGGATACCCTGTCTTTGCTGGAAAACGAAGGAAAACTCCACCTCCTCTTCTGGACCGGCCCGGGCCGGCCCGGGCGGCCCGAGGCGCTGGAGGAAGGAGGGGGGGGGCGTTTCGTGCGGTCGGGGGCAAAAGGGGCGGATACCCTGTGGATCGAGGAAGGGGCAGGGGTCGGCGTCCGGGCCATCCGGTTGGAGGGGCGCCGGTGGGTCCGGATCTTCCTGGGGGAACCCCAAGGCGGAACTTTCCGCATCGTGCCCCAGCGCCCCCTGGAGGAACTCCGGGCCGAGGCCTTGGCTTCCACCCCGCCGGTGGAGGAGGGGGACTTTCTTCCGTCGGACCTGGTGGAGCTGACCGCTCTGGATCCTGCGCTCCGTCTGGACATCCGCTACGCCGGAACCGACAACTTCCTGGGGGCGGCGCTCTATTCCAGTCCCCGGGCCTTCCTGCAGCGGCCGGCGGCGGAGGCCCTGGTCCGGGCCCATGAGTGGCTCAAGACCCAAGGGTACGGGCTGGTGATCTTCGACGGGTATCGCCCCTGGTACGTGACGAAAATGTTCTGGGAGGCCACACCTCCCCATCTCCGGGACTTCGTGGCCGACCCCGCCCAAGGCTCGCGCCACAACCGGGGCTGTGCCGTGGATCTCACCTTGGTGGATCTGGCCACGGGGGAAGTCGTGGAGATGCCCGGCGGCTACGACGAGATGTCGCCTCGCTCCCACATGGACTACCCCGGGGGGACCGCTCGGCAACGCTGGTTCCGGGATCTCCTGCGCCGGGCCATGGAGGCCCAAGGGTTTCAGGTGTACCCCGCCGAATGGTGGCACTTCGACTACCGGGACTGGCGCCGCTACCGCATCGAGAACCGGACGTTCGAGGAACTCGGTTAGGGGCGGGAGGGCAATCTACCCCCCTCCCGGCGGGCGTCCGAGCCTCAGGGCCTCCCGCATGGTTCCCAGGAGGGGGTCCGTGGGGTCCAGCTTGAGGCCCCGCTCCATCGCCGCAACGGCCGAAGCCGTGTCGGCCAGGTTGAGGCTGGCCACGGCGAGGCGCCTGAGGAAGGTGGCGTCCTCCGGCCAGTGCCGGAGCGCCTCCGCGGCAAAGCGGCGGGCGTCGGCGTCGCGATGGGTCTCCATGGCGAAGATCCCCGCCTCCAGATATACCGGCCGGGCATAGGGCCACAGGCGCAGGGTGTTCCAGTAGTACTGGGCGGCCGCGTCCAGATCCCCGTCCCGCCAGGCCATGCGGGCGTAGTGCCAGTGGGCCCGATAGGCGTCGGGTCGGTCCCGCATGAGGGCGCGAAACACCTGGTCGGTATCGGACCAGTCGGGGAGGCGGAGCAGGGTGCGCCCCGCCAAGAGGGCGCCGACCCCCGCCAAGGCCATGAGGGCGACAGCCGAGAGGGGTCTGGAGCGGGGAAGGACCCATTCCGTCCCCGCGGCCACCCCCAGGGCGAGCACGAACCCCGCGATGTAGAGGGTCCGCTCGGCCAGGATCACCCCGATGGGCACGATGAGGTTGGAGACGGGGAGAAGGGCCAGGGGAGCCCAGAGGAGCCCCAGGGCTGTCCGGGCGTGACCCTTGCGGAGGGCCCACGCCCCCCCCCCCAGGGCTCCGCCCAGGAGGCCCAGGCCCAGGACCGCCCGCCAAGTCCAGGTATCGGCGGGGAGGAGGATCCGCGGGCCGTAGTCGGCCAGAAGGGTGCGGGGGAAAACCAGGAGCCGGACGATTTCCGGCCAGGCTTGAAGAGCGGTGCGGAAGCGGGTAAGGGGTGGGGGGTTCACGGCCATAAGGGGGTTGACGGAGGCCGGGGTCAGGGTTCCCAGCACCTGGGCCCGGAGGGCCAGGTAGGCGAGGGCGGTCCCGGTCATGAGGGCCAAGGGCAGGGCCCGCTCCTGGAGCCACACCCCGAGGCGGGCCCGGCCGAGACGACCGTGGGCGGCGTCCCAGAGGATGAGAAGGGGAGCCAGCATGAGGCCGCTCTCCTTGGAGCCCACCGCCACGGCGAAGAGGGCGGGGACGCCCCAGCGGGGTCCGGCACCGGCCGGGTTTTCCTTCTCCCACACCAGCAGCGCCGCGAAGACCGCCGCCGCCACGTAGACGTCGGAACGACCCACGATGGTGGCCACGGCCTCCACGTGGACGGGGTGGAGGGCGAAGAGCAGGGCCCCGACCGCGGCCCCCAGGGGAAGGGGGGAGGAGGGCGAGCCTCCGGGGCGGGACGCCCGTGGCGTGCCCCCTGGGGAGGGGGTAGGGGAGGAAGCCGGAGCCCCTGGCCCCGGGACGCCGGGAAAGAGCCGGGCCAAGAGGAAGAACAGGAGCACCGACGCCAGGGCGTGGGCCAGGGCGTTGGAAAGGTGGAACCCCCACGCCTGGCCCCGGAACAACGCCCAGTCCACGGCAAAGGAGAGGGTAACCCAGGGCCGGTAGAGGGCCAGGTTCTCCTCGCCGAAAGGCCAATACGGGGCCAGGAGGAGCCGCCAAGGCCGGGCCAGGGTGTGGACCCGCTCGTCGGCCTCCACCAGGGTGGCGGCGTCGTAGGCGAAGCCGTTGGACAGGGATGGGAGATACACCAAGAGGGCGGCCGCCCCCACGGCAGCGGCCAGGACCGCGACGGGGGGTGCAGTCCCTCGAGGGTGGGAGAGGTGGGAGGGGGAGGGGTGCCGACCCACCCGGGGCGGTTCGGGGTTGGGGGTGGGAGGCCTCGGGCCTCGGTTCCGACGGGAAGCCGACATGGCTTCGAATCTGCGGAAACCGAGGCCCGACGGACAGGGGCTCAGTAGCCGGGGTTTTGGGTCAGGTTCTTGTTCACGTCCAACTCCGCCTGCGGAAGGGGGAAGACCAGACGGTCCGACGGCATCTGGAGCTTGGAGGTAGCCTTGCCGTGTCGCCGCAGGTCAAAGAAGCGATGCCCTTCGAAGGCCAGCTCCAGGCGCCGCTCGTTCAGGACGGCATCCAGCAGGGCCGCTTGTCCGGAGGCCGTCACCGGCGGCGCACCGGCCCGGGCCCGGACCGTGTTGATGTCGGCCAGGACCGTGGCGTCGGGGGCCCCCAGGCGGGCATTGGCCTCGGCTCGGATCAGGTAGATCTCCGCCAGACGGAGGAAGATCACGTTGTCGTCCTCGGTGGCGATGCGGGGATACTTGTAGATGTAGCGCTTGCCCGCGGTGATGTTGATGGAGGCCCCTCGGCGGACGTCGCCGGCCGGGTAGGCGTTGTAGAGCTCCAGGGTGGGGGAAAAGCCCCACCGACCCCCCTCCTCTTGGGGAAAGAACCAGAAGGCCAGGGAGTTGCCGTTGTTCTGGGTGAAGTGCACCTCGAAGATGGACTCGGCGGAGTGCTTGGTGGTGAAGAGGCTGCGGAAGTTGGATACCAGGCTGTAGGTGGGATCGGCGAGGACCGCCGCCGCCTTGTCCCGGGCTTGCTGGTAGCGGCCCGCTTCCAAGTACACCTTGGCCAGGAGGGCGTTGGCGGCCCCACGGGTCGCCTTCCCCGGTACCTTACCGGAAGGGAGAAGGCTGGCCGCTTCTTCCAGGTCCTGGATGATCCTGTTGTAGACTTCTTCCTGGCTGCTGCGGGCCACCAGGGACTCCTCGCCGACCCCCTTGGAGGGTTGCAGGACGAGGGGAACCCCTCCGAACCAGCGTACCAGGTAGAAGTAATGCCAGGCCCGGATGAACAGGGCCTCGCCGCGGAACTGACGACCTTTGGCTTCGCCGAGGTCCTTCACCGACTCGATGCCGGCCAGCACTCCGTTGGCCCGGTTGATTCCGTTGTAGGCATCGGCCCAGATGGTGAGGATGGCCCCATTGCTGGGGGCCACGTTGCGCAGGCTGACCTCACGATCCGTCTGGAAGGTTCCGGTGAAGTCCAGGTTGTCTGCGTAGAGGTCGGGGTACGCTATGAACTCCCGGACGCCGAACTGCAAGGAACGGTAGGCTCCGTTCAAGGCCAGTTCCAACCCCCGGGCCGAGGTGAGGGCCGTTTCCGAGTCGATGGCCGCCGTAGGCTCCGTCACGAGCTGATCGTCGCAGGCGGAGACCAGGAGAGCCGCCATGAGCAACAGATGAAGTCTTTTCATGTTCCTGTCTCCCCTCTTAGAAGCCCACGTTGAAGCCCACGGTGAAGGTCCGGAGTTGGGGCAGGGTGTAGAAATCCCACCCGAAGGTGGTGGAACTGGTGCCCGCGGCATTTACCTCCGGATCCCACCCGCTGTACTTCGTGTGGGTGAAGACATTCTGCCCCTGCACGTACATCCGGGCCGAGCGGAACCCCAGCTTACCGGCCACGGAGGAGGGGAGGGTGTAGCCCAGGACGATGTTCTTGAGGCGGACGTAGGAGCCGTCTTCGATGAAGCGATCCGAGACACGCGTGTTCTGATTGGGATCGCCCCAAATGGCTCTAGGTTCCTTGGTGTTGCGATTCTGGGGAGTCCAGCGCTTGAGGGCGCGGGTGGTGTGGTTGTCGCCGAAGCTCCCATACTGGTCAGCGTAGACCCGGAACCCGTTGTAGATCTCCGCCCCCAGGGAGTACTGGATGAAGCTGTAGAGGTCGAAGTTGCGGAAAGCCAGGTTGTTGGTCCATCCACCCTCGTAGTCCGGCCAGGGTGAGCCGATCATGGTCCGGTCGTTGGCGTTGATGACGCCGTCGCCGTTGAGGTCCTTGAACCGGATGTCACCCGGCGCGGTGGCGCGACGCGGATCGCTGTGGACCACCTGCCGGGCGTGGGCAGCAATCTCCTCGTAACTCTGGAAGATGCCGTCGGTGACGTAGCCGAAGAAGAAGCGCAAGGGTTTGCCTTCCTCCACCCGGAAGGTAGTGCCGATGGGCTGTCCGTTGTACAGCTTGGTAACCTTGTTCTCGTTGTGGCTCACGTTCAGGGTGCTGGTCCACGAGAAATCGCCTTGACGAGCTGGCACGAAGATCCTGGCAGTGGCCGCCACTTCGAACCCCTTGTTCTCCATGGCACCTACGTTGTCCCAAATGGACGTATATCCCGTGGTGCGGGGCACCGGCCGGGCCACCAAGAGATCCTCCGTCTTCTTCAGGTAGTAGTCCACGTTGAAGGCCAGGCGGTTGGACAGGACCGAGAAATCCACGCCCAAATTCGTCTGCCGCGTCTTCTCCCACCGGAGGTTGGGATTGGCCAACTGGGAGGGGGCGATTCCCGGCTCGTCGAAGTAGTTGGCGCCGCCGGCAAAGAGGCCGCGAGAGGCAAAGTTACCCAGATCTTGCTGGTTCCCCGTGAAGCCGTAGCTTGCGCGCAGAGCCAGGTTGCTGAGGATCGGAACGCCCCTCATGAACTCCTCCTCGCTGACCCTCCACAGCACGGAGGCCGACGGGAAGGTTCCGTAACGGTTGTCCTCACCGAAGCGGGAAGAGCCGTCCCGACGGATGTTGAAGGTCGTGGTGAGACGATCCTGGAAGGTGTAGGAGAGACGGCCGAAGTAGGACAACAGGTTCCAGTCGGTACGGTTCGAGGTTCCCGCCGAAATGGTGGCTGCGGATACGATGTACTTGAAGTACTCTGTGGGGAACTGCTGTCCCTGGACTCGCATTCCCTCGTCGGTGTTGTCCTCGAAACTCGTCCCCACCACCCCGGAAAGGGTATGCCCCGCCCTGAGGCTGCGATCGAAGTTCACCCGAGCCTCATAGGTCAGCTTGTTGACGAAAGAACTTGCGGCATCGGCGGCGCCGCCTTGTCCCGACCAGGGTCCGAAGTTGGGGGAATCGAAGGAGCGGGAACGGAGGGTGAGGTTGTCCAGTCCCACGCTCACCCGACCGACGATCCCCTCCGCGAAGGTGTAGGCGGCAAACACGTTGCCCAGGATGCGGATGCCCCGCTCCTGGGCCTCGGCCTCTTTCATCATCCCCACGGGGTTGGCGTAGAGGGTCTCGAACCAGCTTCCGTCTTCGTTGTAGATCGGCTGAATGGGGGGATTGGCCAAGGCATTGGCCCACGGGCTATAGATGTTGTTGTCCGAGCGGGCCCGGTCGTAGACGCTGCGGGTGAGGGCCACGCTGGTCCCCAGGGAAAGCCGATCCAAAGGATCGTAGTCCAGGTTGATCCGGCCGTTGAGGCGCCGGTACCCCTGGGCGGCGATGACGCCCTCCTGCACGAGGGAACTTCCGGAAATGAAGTAACGAACCCGCTCCATTCCCCCCCGGATGGAAAGATCCATGTTGCCCACGGCCGCCGGTCGGGTGACCGCGTCCACCCAATCCGTGTCGGCTCCCGGCGCCGAGGGAATCCAACTGTTGGGTGAGTAGTCGATCACGCAGTTGCCGGGACCGTAGCGGGCCTGGCATCCCTCGTTGTAGACCTCCATGTACTGCTGGGCGTTCAGCAGTTTTACCACCCGCCAGAAGTTTTGCGTGCCGTAGTAGGCTCCGAAGCTCATGTCCGTCCGCTGGGCCATTCCCCGTTTCGTGGTAATGAGGATGACCCCGTTGGAAGCCCGGGACCCGAAGATGGCGGCCGCGGAGGCGTCTTTGAGGACTTCGATGCTCTCGATCTCCGAAGCGTTGAGGTCGCTGATGGCGTCGATGCTCTGCCCACCGAACGCTACACCCAGGCGGGAGAAGTTCCCCTGGTTCAGGGGGACCCCGTCGATGACCCAAAGGGGGTCGTTGCCGCCGGAAATGGAGGAAGACCCCCGGACCCGAATCGTGGCCGCACCGCCGGGGGTTCCGGAGTTCTGATTCACCTGGAGCCCCGGAAGTCGGCCCTGGAGGACCTGGTTGATGGAAGTGGCGGAGATTTCCTTGACGGTCTCGGCCCGGAGGGACGATACGGCGCCGGCCACGTTGGCCCGGCGTTCCGTCCCGTATCCGGTCACCACCAGTTCATCCAGAAGAAGGGGGTCGGGTTCCAAGACCAGGCTCACGGAAGCCGGGGTGGCTCCCACGGTCACCTGGGCGGAAGCCTGACGGTAGCCGAGGGAGACCGCCCTCAGGGTGTAGGTCCCATAGGGAACCGACGGCAGGATGAAACGCCCGCGCTCGTCCGTCATGGTGCCGAGGCTCAGGGCCGGAACCTCGATGAGAACGCCCCACAAGGGTTGTCGGGTGTCGGAAGCCGTCACCTGGCCGGTGATGGAGCCCCGTTGCTGGGCGTGAGCGGAGGCCGCCCCTGTGGCCACGAAGGCGGCAACCGCCAGCGAACAGAGGAATTGTCTCATGCGAAACCCTCCACGGGTAAGGGGGACCCATCCCTTGCCGGACTCGACGGAGCCTCGGGCGCGGGGGATGGAAGGGTGGGGGCGGAAAGGACGTTTGGGCAGCCCTCCTCGGCCGCCCCCGGCGGAACACCACAGTTCAGAGCCCGCCGGTGGGCCTGGGTGGATCCGGAGGGCCCGCCACAGGAAGGACCGGTGGGGACGCGACCGGCAAACAGCGCGGGAAGGCCGAAGCCTCCCCCCTTAGGCTTTCCCGGATCGACCGTACTGGAGACTCGGTTCCCCTTGCACCTTCGGCCTGGATCAGGGTACCGGCCTGCGTTGGCTGGAAGCTCTAGGAAGTCGGCCGGGGCGTCAAGGCCATACGGCCCCCGGAATGTCGAGGCTTGGTGGGGAAAAGGTGGCTGAGGGAGGGGAAGGGACGTGGACCCGTGCGGTACCGCCGGACCCCCCTCCACCCCAACCTCACAGCCTCGGCACGGGCCACCCCTGCCGTTCCAGGTCGGCCCGGTGGCGGTCCAGGAATGGCCGGATGGCATCCATGGGGACGGTGAGGGCAATGCCGTACAGGATCCGCTGCCGCCACTCCAGGTAGATCGGACCATCGTACGGAAGGCGGCTCTCCTCCCCCTTGGCCAGATCCGGGTGGGGCGCCAGAAGGTACTCGGTCCGCCCCGCCGCCGCCCGGGCGATCCCCACCCATTCGAGGCTCTCGTCCGTCCCCCGGACGGCCAGCACCGGCCCGCCGCTGATCCCTTCGTTCCAGAGGCCGTCCAAGAGGAAGGAGCCGCCGGCCGTGCGGTTCGGATCGCTCACGATGCTCCGGGTGATGAGGGGGTACCCGGCGGGGTGTCCCAGAACGTACACGAAGGATCCCCACGCAAGCCGTCGGGCATCGCCTGGCCGTGCCTCCAGGAGGGCGAAGGCCGAAGGGGGGGCGTCGGCCGGGTACTCCACCCCCAGGAGGGCCAGATCCCTGGCACGGTCGGTGGCCAGCACCCGAAAGGGCAAGATCCCCTGGCGATCCAGGAGGAGGTTCCCCTGGCTCCTCAGGATGGACACCCGGAGGATGGGTCGGCGCCCTACGGTGCGCCCCAGGCGGTCGGGGGGACCATACTCCACCACGGTGTCGGGGAAGCGGACGGCATGGGCGTTGGCCAGCAAGGTGACCCGAAGGGCCTGGTGACCGATCTGGACCGCGGAAGCCTCCCGGGAACTGGAGTCCCAGGAGGTGTCCGGCGCCCGGGCCAACAGCTCCTCCCTCAGACGCTCCCCCTCCCGGGGGGCCGTTTCGGGGCGGAAGCCGAAATGGTCGTACACCGCGGTGATCCGGATCCGTTTGACAGCCTGGAACGCCCGCTCGAGGTCCTGGGAGACATCCCGGGTCGGCAGGGCCGTCTGGTAGTAGGCCTGCGGGGGACGGCCGACGGCGATGTACCGGTTGCCCCCGGTACAGGCGTAGACGCCCGCCAGAAGGGCCAGGAGCCCAGGGAGCATGTCCCCGGACCTCCCCTGGTGGGGCCGGTGCCCGGAGGATCCCCCACCCCGTGCCCCTGCTACGGGGTTCCCGGAAGGTCTGTCGCTCCTCATCGCAATGCCCCCCGACCCCGAGCTTCGCCGCCTCGTTGCAAGGAGGTGGAAAACCCCTCAGAGGACTCCCTGGCTGAGCCTGCTAGCGGCCGCTGCGCCCGCTGCCCCGCAGGGCCGCCTGGAGCATGAGGAACTCCCCGACGTTGTCGGTGGTGAGGAGCCCCACGAGGTGTCCGTTGCGGATCACCGGCACGGACCGACAGGCACAGCTCTGCAACCGGGCGAAGGCCGGCTCCAGCATGTCCCCCGGGTCGGCAACCTCGAAGTCCCTCCGCATCACCGCCCCTACGGGGACCTGGGAACCCTCCTGGGAAAGGACCTTGAGGAGGTCTTCCCGGGTGAGGATACCCACCACCCGACCCTTCTCGAGGACGGGGAAATCCTGCTGAAACCCGCTGAGGATGAAGTCCACCGCCCGGGCCAGGGGGTCCTGGACATCGAGGCTCCGGAAATCGGTGATCATGGCCTGGGCCACGGGGATGCCCCCCAGGGAAGCCTTCATCTGGACCAGACTGGCTTCGCTGGAGGCCCCCATCCAGACGAACAGAGCAATGAAAACCAGGAAGGGGTTCGTGAAGAGCCCCAGAAACCCCAGACCGAAGGCGAGGGCTTGCCCCACGGAAGCGGCGATGTGGGTAGCTTGCGGATAAGGCATGCGTAGGGCCAGGAGAGCCCTGAGGACCCTCCCCCCGTCCATGGGAAAGGCGGGGAGGAGGTTGAAGGCCGCCAATCCCACATTGACCCAGAAGAGCCTGGGGAGGAGCTCGCCCCCCACCAGGAACACCGCCGCCGGGAACGGCCCCCGGGAGACCAGGAGGAGCCACAGACCCAGGGCGGCCGCCAAAGCCACGTTCACCGCGGGGCCCGCCAAGGCCACCACCAGTTCCTGCCGGGGATCTTCGGGCATCCGTTCGAGCCGGGCCACTCCCCCGATGGGGAGGAGCGTGATGTCCCGCGTCCGGATCCCGAACCGTCGGGCCGCAAGGGCATGTCCCAGCTCATGGAGGACCACGATACCGAACAGGATCAGGATGAACACGATCCCCGAGACGGCGTCGGCCCAGCTCCGGGCCACCAGGTAGTAGCTTACCCCTACCCACAAGAGCAGGAGGAGGAAGGTCAGGTGCATGTAAAGGGCGATCCCCGCGATCCGCCCCAGGCGAATGGACCAGCGCATGCGAGCTCCTAGGGTACCTGAAGGGTGACTCCCGTCCGGGAGGGCCTACCCCGGCGAGACTCGGAGGTTCGGAGGCGCCCACACCCCCCTGCAAAAGGGGGGGGATGGGAACAGCAGGGTTTCCCCTTCCTAAGGTTAGGGACCCCACGCCGGCCCCGCCACGGCCCGCCCGGGGCATTGGGCCCCGTGGTCAAGGGTCCCAGGCCGCCGGGCGGGGCAGCCTCGGCCCTGTCCGGTCGCCCCTCGCCGGTGATCCCCCCACCCCCGAGGTCGTTGACGTATAGGACATTGGCTATTAGTGTACGGAATCATGCGACCGAACGCGATTTCCCTCGTGCGGAGTATCGACCCCCAGGCCTTGGCCAAGGCCGCGGTGGTCATCCGGGTCCTGGGACACCCCGACCGCCTTCGCATCTTGGAACTCCTGGAAGAAGGGGAGCGATGCGTGGGGGAGATCCAGCAGGCCCTGGGTCTGCCTCAAGCCATCGTCTCGCAACATCTGGCCCGGATGAGGGCCTGGGACATCGTGGAGTCCCGGCGGGAAGGGATTCGGGTCTACTACCGGATCATCGAGCCCAAGGTGCGCCAGATCCTGGATTGTATCCGTCACTGCGACGTGGCGGGGAACGGGAGCTGAGGGCGCGGTTCTCCCCCGGAACCAACCCCTCCGTGACCCTCGAACCGGTCAGCGCCGGGTGGTCTTCGCCTGTGCGGAAGGACCGTCGGAGCGGGGGCGCCTCTTCCCGCTGGACTTTGTCCTTCACCTGCCGGAGGGCGGACCGTTGAGGCAGGGGACCCTACCCTCAGCGGTTGCCGGACGTCACCCCCACGGACGGCCTCCTCGGCGGGATCCGGAAATCCATCTCCGCCTGGATCCCTACGGTGTGGAACGTCCGGTTGTAGCTCCGGGCGTAGTCGGGGCGATACATGTAGTAGAGATCCAGACGTTTCCCTTTGCCGAGGCTGTACTGCAGGGTCAGCACGTTCCGCCAGTTGTCGACGGGGTACTCCCCTTCGGCAAAGGTAAAGTAGGGCTCCACAGCCAGGCTCACCGCCCACCGCTCCCCCAAAGGGCGCTTCCCCCTCAGTCGGACCCGTAGGAAGGTCTCGGCGCCGGCGCCTTCGTCGTCGTCGCGCATCCGCCACTGCCGCTGGAGGAGGGTTCTCAGGGAGAGGGCGGTGGCTCCGAACTTCCGGGTGCCCTCCAAGCCCAGGGCCAGCCGGTGGTCGGTGCCCGTTCTGACCGCGGCCAGACGGTAATGGCCCGCCAGCTCCAGGTTCCGCCCTGCCCAGGGTTTCCGTCCCAACTCCACGGTGAAATAGGATCCCCGGATTTCCGAGGCGTTGTTCACCATCCGAAGCTCGTACTGAAAGGCGCCGGTCCAGCGTTTGGGGAAATCGCCTTTGAGGAGGAACCCGTAGCGGGTCTGGAAATCCACCGGATCCTGGCGACTGGTCTGGGGAGAAGCCCCTTGGGGGAAAGCGGCCAGGAGCCCCATCACGCCGGAATTCCAAAGGGCCCTGGCCCATGGCCTGGCCCGTGGCCGTCGCGGGGAAGGCTTCATACGGGTGCCTAGGGGACGAAGGTGGCGACGAGGGCCCGTCGGCCCCGGACATGAGCTTTCAATTCGGCCACGGAGGCCAGGAACGCCGACGGAGAGGTGAGGAAGGTGGCATCGGCCCGTTCCCCCTCGGGGCCCACCACCCAGGGCGCGATGAGGGCGTGGTAGCTCTCGATGAGGGGATCCAGGTTGGCCTCGGTGAAGGTATCGCGGACGAAAGCCTTGAGGTGATCGAGATAGGTTTGCCGGTACACCGGGTCGTCCATGACGTAGCGGATGAGGGGCCAGTCGTTGCGAACTTCATCCATGGACAGAGAGAGACCTGTCCCGGGGCCCCTGGGGCCGCCCCCGCCCGAACTTCCGGGATTCCCCCGCAGAGCTTCGTTGTGGTCCCAGGGGATCCAGACCAGGTGCCGACGGGAGTGGTGGTACAAGTAGTAGTTGTGAGCCATGACCCCGTAGGAATCCCAGTTCACCATGGCCGTGTTGGCGGCAAGCCACCGCAGGAAATGGATGACGTCGAAGGTGGCCTCCAGCCCGGTCCGCCAGCGCTGCGGATCGGTGGTGCGAAGGGGGCTGTGGAGGGCGGCGAGGAAAGCTTGGACGTCGCCGAAGTCCGCCGCGGCCAGGTTGTTCTTCTTTTCGAACTGCGAGGCCACAAACGTCTCCAGGCGGGAAGTGGGCTTGTAGATGTTGCCGCTTTTCTCGCCCAACTGATCGGGAAGCATGGTGTCGTCCACCACTTCCACCGCCGTGTAAACGCCGCAGTATCGAAGGCCGGTTCCAAAGTCGATGAACACCCTGTAAAAAGCCGTTCGAGCGGCATGGACTCCGAACATCCGCAGGATATCCGCGGCAATCTTCTCCCGGAGAAGGGAGTTGTCCTTGAAACCCGGCGAAAACGAGAGTTCCTTGAAACCCCACAACCTCTGGTTGCGGACGGCGGGGAGACTGTCCTCGAATCGGTCCAGGTTCAGGCGGAAGGGAAGCTTGTAGCGGCCCCGGCTCCAGGCGTCCCGCAGGGAGGAGTTGCCCTTGAGGCGGAATCCCACCGCCTTCCACACCTTGCCCTGGAAGGTGACGTCCACCGGTACGTAGATGGGGTCCCGGGCGGGAAACCCGCCTCCCCCCCCTGCCCCCATACCGAAATCGAACCCCACGAGGCTCCGCATGTCCTGGCGGACGGACGTCCACGCGGCCGCGGTCATGCGGATCTCGATGGTGTTCACCGCGCCCTGGGGGAAGACCATTCCGTAGTTTGGGGTGGCAGGCCCATGGGAGGCTTCGGTCCAATGGGGGTTGAAGGCCCGGGGGTCGCCGTCTTTTCCGTCAGCGGAGGTGGGGTCATCCCGGCAGGAGGCGCTGAAAACCAGGGCACCCCAAACGCCAAGAGATGTCAGCAGCCGCCGTCGGGGGGGCCGGCAACCGTCGGAAGGTTGCGACCTGGATCGGCCCAATGGGGTCCTCCCGGGAGGGAACGGAAGAGGATCGGTCTATCCTAGAGTAGATCCCGACCTAAAGGCAGACGTTAACCCGCCCGCCGGTTCTTTAACAACCCCTCGGCAGGAACTGTCCAGCGGGCATGGAAGTCCCAACCTCGACGCGAACCGGACCGGGCGCCCCCCCGGTGTCCGCCGGCACCCTCCGGGGGCAGGTCGGCTGGTGGGGAGCCGTCTCCCTGGTGGTGGGCAACATGGTGGGAGCCGGGATCTTCACCACCTCGGGCCTGCTTTTGGCCGAGCTGGGCGATGTGGGGCTCATGTTGGCCCTGTGGGTGGTGGGGGGAGGTGTGGCCCTGTGCGGGGCCCTCTGTTACGGGGTCTTGGGAGTTGCCATGCCCCACGCCGGGGGGGAGTATGTCTACCTCACCCGCCTGTATCACCCCCTGCTGGGGTTCCTGACGGGGTGGGTTTCCATCTTTGCCGGCTTCTCCGCTCCCCTGGCGGCCTCGTCCCTCGGTTTCGCGGAATACCTGGCCCAGGCCTTCCCCGCCCTGGACCCGCCGGGTCAGGGGGAAGGGATCAAGAAGCTTTTGGCCGGCATCTTGATCTTGGCCCTGGGCTGGGTCCACCGGCGGGGGGTGGAGACGGGTACCCGTCTCCAGAACTGGCTGACCCTGGGGAAGGTCGTCCTCATTGTCGCCTTGGTGGGGTTCGGCTTCGCCTTGGGCCGGGGCCACGGAGAACCGTGGGCCGGGGGGGTGGCGTCGTCCCATGGCGGAGGCGGCCTCCGGCGGGCCGGCTTGGCCTTGTTGTGGATCATGTTCGCCTACAGCGGATGGAACGCCGCGGCCTACATCGGTTCCGAGCTCAGGAATCCCCGACGGACCCTCCCCCGATCCCTGTTGGCGGGAACCGCTCTGGTGACCGTTCTCTACGTCGCCCTGAATCTCCTCTTCGCCTACGCCCTGCCCCCCAGGGAGATGGCCGGGCTGGTGGCGGTGGGGGGGGCCGCGGCGGAGCGGCTGTTCGGGGCCTGGGCCCGGCCATGGCTGGCCGGTCTCATCGCCTTCGCCCTCCTGTCGTCCTCAAGCGCCCTGGTGGTGCTGGGGCCGAGGGTGTATTGGGCCATGGCCAGGGATGGGGCCTTCTTCCCCTGGGTGGGGGCAGTACACCCCCGGTTCGGGACACCCTCCCGGGCCATCCTTCTGCAATGCGGGCTGGCCATCCTCATGGTGGCTTCCGGAACCTTCGACCAGATCCTCACCTACATGGGGTTTTCCCTGGGCATCTTTCCCATCCTGGCCGTCCTCGGGGTCTTTCGGCTGGACCGCCTTTCTCCGGGGCAGGCTCCCGTTTGGTCCCGGCGTCTGCCGGCGGTCCTGTTCGCCGGGGCCATGGCCTCCATGTTGATCCTGTCCTTCCAGGAACGCCCCGTGGAGTCGTCGGTGGCCCTCGCTACGGTGACCCTGGGTGTGCCGTTCTATTTCGTCTTCCACGCCTGGACCCGGAGGAGCCTATGACCAACCCTCGGAACCCAAGCCTCGTCTGCCCACTCCTGATCCTGGCGGCCCTGGCCGTGGGCCGCCTCGACGCCCAGGAACCCCCTTCCAGACCCGCTCCACCCCAGGAGGAACTGGACGCCCGGGTCCGCCGTTTCCTGGACGAGAACCGCCGCCTCTGGCGGGACCTGAACGTCCCGGAAGAGGACGGCCGGCGGCTCCACGAGCTGGTGCTCCAGAAGGGGTTCACCCGGGCCCTGGAGATCGGCACCTCCACCGGCCATTCGGCCATCTGGATCGCGTGGGCCCTGAGCAAGACGGGGGGTAAGCTCATCACCGTGGAGATTGATCCGGGTCGCCACCGCCAGGCCCTGCAGAACTTCGAGCGGGCCGGACTGAGCCGGTATATCGACGCCCGCCTGGCCGACGCCCACGACCTGGTTCCCAAGCTGGAGGGGCCCTTCGACTTCGTGTTCATCGACGCCGACAAAGAGTGGTACACGAACTACTTTCGGGCCGTGCTTCCCAAGCTGGCGCCGGGGGGGTGCATCGTGGCCCACAATGTGGGAGGGGCCCGCCGGGGGTGGGTCGCCGAGTTCCTCCAGGTGGTCGAGGCCACACCGGGCCTGGAGACCCGGGTGGAGAACTCCCGGGGGGGAGGTCTCTCCATCAGTTGCAAGACGGGGACCTGAGGGGGACGAAGGTCGGAACGGCGCATCGGCCGGAA
Organism: Gemmatimonadota bacterium; assembly: GCA_030550695.1. Lineage (GTDB taxonomy): Bacteria > Gemmatimonadota > Gemmatimonadetes > Longimicrobiales > Gaopeijiaceae > JAUQOX01. Next base: position 16,965 of record JAUQOX010000027.1, read on the forward strand.
GGAAGGGGGCGTACCGCGGACGGTCCGCCCCCTCTTCTTCGCCTACCGTTGCCCTCCCCACAAGGCCGCCGGCCAGGTCTCCCGTCGGTTCCCGAACCTGAGAGGCGGGAGCCGCCCGCCGGTCGTCTCCGCCGTCGCGTTCAGCCGCCTCCCGGTACCGGGATGAAGAGGGGGGCCCCGGGGCCCACCGGGATCCCCAGGAACAGCCACAGGGAAAAGAGGACCGCCCAGGCCAGGAGGAACACCACGGTGTAGGGGAGCATGGTGGCGATCACCGTGCCGATCCCGGCCCCGGGGGCCCACCGCCCCACGAAGGCCACGATGAGGGCGAAATAGGTCATCATGGGGGAGATGATGTTCGTGGTGGAATCTCCGATACGGTAGGCCGCCTGGGTCAGCTCGGGGGAGTAGCCCAAGAGCATGAGCATGGGAACGAACACCGGCGCCATGATGGCCCATTTGGCCGAGGCGCTTCCCATGAAGAGGTTGATGAAAGCCGAGATGAACACGAAGGCCACGAGCAGGGGAATCGGGCCGAGGCCGCTGGCTTTCAGGAGTTCGGAGCCCTTCACGGCGATGATGAGCCCCAGGTTCGTCCAGTTGAAATAGGCCACGAACTGCGACGCGAAGAAGACGAGCACCAGGTAGAGACCCAGGGTCTCCATGCTCTTGCCCATCCCCTTCATGACTTGGGCGTCGCTCTTGTAGGTGCCGGCTCCCAGCCCATAGGCGATCCCGGTGGAGGCGCCGGCCAGGAAGATGAGGGCCACGATGCTGGACATGAAGGGCGAGCGAAGCAGGGCGCCGGTCTGGGGATCCCGGAGCCACCCGGCCCCGGGGACCGTCCCCGCCGGAAGGGCGGACCATAGAAGCAGGAGGGCGAAGACCAGAGCCGCCATCGAGGCCCAGCGGAGCCCCCGCCTCTCTTCCGGGGTCAGGTCCCGCAGCTCCTCGGGTTTCTCGTCGCCGGTGTAGTCCCCCAGTCGGGGGACCACGATCTTTTCCGTGACCCAGGTCCCGGCGGCGGTGATGAGGAAGGTGGAAACGGCCATGAAGTAATAGTTGGCCGCCGGGTTCACCGTGTAGGTAGGATCCACGATGCGGGCCGCCTCTTCGGAGAGCCCGGCCAACAGGGGATCGATGGTGCCCAGGAGGAGGTTGGCGCTGTACCCCCCGGACACCCCGGCAAAGGCTGCCGCCAGACCGGCGATGGGGTGGCGGCCCGCCGCCAGGAAGATGGAGGCGGAAAGGGGCACCAGGAGCACGTAGCCGATCTCGCTGGCGGTGTTGGACATGACCCCGGCGAAGACGATCACCACGGTCAGGAGGCGCTTGGGGGCCGACATCACCAGTTTCCGGAGGGCTGTGGCCAAAAGCCCGCTCCCCTCGGCCACCCCGATCCCCAAGAGGGCCACCAGCACCGTGCCCAAGGGCGCGAACCCGGTGAAGTTCGTCACCATGTTGGTGAGGATGCGGTGGAGCCCCGGAAGGGTCATCAGGTTCACCGGTCGGATCGGCTCCCCTGTGCCGGGGTGGGTCACCACCAGATCGAACCGGCTGGTCACCCACGAGGCCGCGACCACCAGGAGGGCCATGAGGGCGAAGAGGGTGCCGGGGTGGGGGAGGGCGTTCCCCACCCGCTCGACGAAGGCCAGCGAGCGGGCCAGCCAAGTCTCCTTGGGACTTCCGGCCGGGTTGGGAGAGGGCGATGGGGCTTCCGTCACGTTCGGCTCCTTTCCGCCGGGTGGCCTCCGGGCCAGGGGGTCAGGGTGCGGACAACCTCTGGCTGGCAAACGGGGCTCCGCGGTCAGGGGAACCCCCGACGGCGGAGG
>JAUQOX010000233.1 GCA_030550695.1 Gemmatimonadota bacterium
GGGGGGGGGGGGGGGGGGGGGGGGGGGGGGGCCGGGGGGGGGCGGGGCCCGGGGGGGGGGGGGGGGGGGGGGGGGGTGAGCCTGGCGGCCCTTGCCCTGCCGGCCCTCGGCGCCCTGGACCGATGGGCCCACAGGATCCATTGGAGGTCCTTGGCGCCCCAGCAGGAACTGGTGGAGACCCGCCAGTCCAAGTACGGGCTGATTTCCGTGGGGAGGCAAGGGGGCCAGTACGCCTTCTATCAGAGCGGGCACCTGGTCTTTTCCGCGGGCGGCGCCGACGACGAGGAGGAGCTGGAGCTGGAGGAGTCGGAAGCCGCCCTCCTGGCCCACTTCGCCCTGGTCCAACACCCGCGCCCCCGGCGCATCCTCCTGTTGGGCGGGGGGCTTCGGGGGCTCCTCCGGGAGATGGTCCGTCACCCCGTGGAGGAGGTCCATGTTGTGGAGCTGGACAGGGAACTGGTGGAGGCGGCCTGGTCCCGCCTGCCCCAGGCCACCCGCTCGGCCCTGGAGGACCCCCGGGTGCGTCTGATCCATACCGACGCCCGCCGTTTCCTTCCCCGGGCCCCCAAGGGCTACGACCTGGTGGTGGTGGATTTGCCCGACCCCGCCACAGCCGTCCTCAACCGTTTCTACACGGTGGAGTTCTTCGGCCAGGTGAAAGAGGTCCTGAGCCCCGGCGGTGTTTTGGTCACCGCCGTGGGTTCCACCTTCGATCTTCGCTCCCGCCCCATGGCAAACCGGAACGCCGCGGTGTTCCACACCTTGCGGAGGGTCTTCCCCCACGTGTTCGCCGTGCCTGGGACCAGGGCCTACCTGGTGGCCTCCGAGGGGGACGAGCACCCGTCGTGGGACGCCGCCACCTTGCGGGAGCGCTACCGGGCCCGGGGGGTTCCGGCGGGGGTTTTTTCGGAGGGGTACTTCTTCACCCTCCTCGAAGAAGGGCCGCTGCTCCGCCTGAACTGGGTGCTCCGCCACCATGGACGGATTTCGCCCTCGCCCCTTTCGGCTCCCCCCGCCCCCCCCTTGGCCGTTCCCTCCCTGGCTGAGCAGAACCGCGCCGAGGGCGGGCTTCCCCCGGTCCGGGAACGGTTCTTCCTCAACTCCGATTTCAGGCCGCTGGCCTACTACTACACCACGGTCCTCTGGAGCGATTGGACGGGAGGCGAGGCCACCCGGTTGCTGGACTTTTTGTTGCGGGTGCGGCCGTGGTGGTTTCTGCCGGTGGCGGGAGGGGGGTTGGTGGTTCTCCTGCTTTGCCGGGTTCTGCCGCCCCTGGCCCGGACCCGGGCCGATGCCCGCTGGGGTCTCGGGGCGGCGGTCCTCACCACGGGTTTTTCCATCATGACCCTCCAGGTCGCCCTCCTTTTTTCGTTCCAGAGCATCTACGGGTTCGTCTACGAAATGGTGGGGGTGATCGTGGCCCTGTTCATGGGGGGGCTGGCCCTGGGGGCGGCGGCGGCGTACGGCTGGGGGAGGGGGAGGGGGGGAGGCCGGAGGGCCCTGGCCTGGGTGCAGTTGGCGGTGGCCGCATTTGCCGCGGCCATGGCGCTGGTTCTTCCCTTGGCCGCCCGGGGGGGATCCTCGGTGGCCACCTTCGCCCTCTTTGCCGTCCTCACCTTTGGGGGGGGCACCCTGAACGGCGCGGGTTTTCCATTGGCCCTTGCCTGCAGTCTTCGCCTGGGGGATCCTCCGGACCGGGCCACCGGTAAAGTCTATGGAGGGGAGCTGGTGGGGGGGTGCCTGGGGGCTTTCTTGAGCGGGGTGGTGCTGGCGCCGGTGCTGGGGGTGGTGGCCTGCTGTGGGCTGGCGGCCTTGATGAACGCTGCGGCTTTTCTGCTGGTTGTGGGGGGAAGGGGGTCGGCCTGGGGCGAAGGGGCGTTCACCATCCGGCTCCGGAAGGGAAGAGCGTAAGGCGATGGGAAGAGAGGGCCTCGTTTCGAAACCAGCGGTCCGACGTTCTCGGCGTCCCGGAAGAGATGGCGGGAAACGGAGGGACTGGTTCCGATGCCTGGGGGCAGGCGCCTGTGCCCTGGCTTGGAGCAGGGGAAGCCTCGCCTCGGCTAGCCTCGAAGCTCAGGAGGCCCGCAAGGGGTTCGTGGCGCCCCGGCCCTCGCCCTTCTTCACCCCCGTGGAAGGGGGGCACCTCCGCTGCGAGCTCTGTCCCCACGGGTGTCGGATGGCGCCGGGGGAAAGGGGCCGCTGCCGGGTGCGGGAGAACCGGCGCGGGCAAGGCTACACCCTGGCCTGGGGGAATCCCTGTGTGGTGCTCCTGGAACCGGTGGAGCGGATGCCTTTTTTCCACGTGGTTCCCGGAAGCCGCTGCTTGTCGGTGGCCACGGCCGGGTGCAACCTGGCGTGTGCCTTTTGCGAGGTGTGGGACACGGCCTTGGTGATGCCGGAAGAGGTCCACGCCTTCGACCTTCCCCCGGCCGCGGTGGTGGAGCGGGCGCGCCAAGTGGGAGCCCGGTCCGTGGCCTTCACCTTGGGTGAGCCCGTGGCCTATTTCGAGTACATGGAAGCCGTGTCGGCTGAAGCCAAGAAAGCGGGACTTCTCTGTCTGATGCATTCGGCGGGCTTCGTCAACCCTGCGCCTTTGGACCGGGTTCTGCCCCTCCTGGATGCCGTCAACATCGACCTCAAGGCCTTCGATGCCGGTTTCTACCGGCGGGTGGTGGGGGGCGAGCTGCAGCCGGTGCTGGAAACCCTGAAGCGGGTGCGCGCGGCGGGTCTGCACCTGGAAATCACCCATCTCCTCATCCCCACCCTCAACGACGACCTGGGCAGGCTGGGGGAGATGTGTTCCTGGATCGCGGGCGAACTGGGGCCGGACACTCCCCTCCACCTTTCCCGCTTCTATCCTCTTTACCGGCTGGCCAATCTCCCTCCCACCCCCGTCTCCACCTTGAACCGGGCCCGGGAGGTGGCTCAAGCTGCGGGGTTGCGCTACGCCTACGTGGCCAAGGTACCGGGCCACGACGGCGAGAACACCGCTTGCCCCGCCTGCCGCAACCTGGTAATCCGCAGGGTGGGCTTCATGGTGGAGGAGGTGGGGGTGGCGGGCGGCCGATGCCGCTCCTGCGGGGAGAAGATTCCGGGAATCTGGAGCTAAGACCCGGACCTCCGCCGCAGGTAGATCTGCCACTGGGCCACCGAGCGGGAATCCAGGTGGGTCAGGCCCGCTTCCGTAGCCCAGGTCATGGCTTCCAGGAACTCTTCGGGGGTGATGGCCCGGGCAATGGGGGGGTAGTCGAAGGCTTGGTATTCCACCCGGTACTGGGCCATGATGTTCACGTAGGTGTCCTTGGGTAGATGCTGGGCGACCCATTCCACGAAGGCCTTCGTGCCGGCCACCCGGTTGGGCATGACCAGGTGGCGGATCATGAGCCCCCGCAAGGCGATGCCCTGTTCGTCCTCCACCAGCCCTCCCACCTGCCGGTGCATCTCCAGCACCGACGCCTTGGCCCGTTCGGGATAGTCCCGGGCGCCGGAGGAATAGCGGGCGGCCAGGGCCCCGTCGGTGTACTTCACGTCGGGGAGGTAGATGTCCACGATGCCGTCCAAGAGGCGCACCACCTCGGGGAGTTCGTAGCCGCTGGTGTTGTAGACCAGGGGGAGGTTGAGCCCCCGGCGGAGGGCGATGCGGGTAGCCTGCAGAATAAAGGGCATGACGTGGGTGGGGGTCACCAGGTTGATGTTGTGGCACCCCAGGCGCTGGAGCCACAGCATCATGCTGGCCAATTCCTCCGCCGACAGGCGCTGGCCCTGCCCTTCCATGGAGATGGGCCAGTTCTGACAGAAGACGCAGCGGAGGTTGCAGTCCGAGAAGAAGATGGTCCCCGAGCCCCGGGTTCCGCTCAGGGGGATCTCCTCGCCGAAGTGGGGGCCGGCGTTGTAGACCTTGACCTCCTTCCCCCCTCGGCAAAACCCCGTCTTCCCCGCCAGCCGGTTCACCCCACACTGCCGAGGGCAGAGGCGGCACTCCCGGAGGATCTCCCAGGCCTCCTCCACCCGGGGGGCAAAGGCGCCCTGTTCCTCCAGCTTGGCGTAGGCAGGTCGCCAGGGCTCCCGGGCCGGGGCGCCCCGGCCGGGGTGGAGGGCGGGGGGGAAGACGGTGAGGACCCCTCCCGAAAGGAGGCACCGGCGGATGAAGTCGCGGCGGTTCAGCTCCATGGGGTCCCTCCTCCGGGGCTTCCTCCCACTACCTACCCTCTTTCCTTTCGCCAGGATCCCGGCCCTTGTCCCGGGGGCCTCCTTCCCCTGGCAGGGGGCTGGCCAGGGCCGCCGGGGGGGCGGCGGTGATCCACGGGCCCGGCCCCTTGGTGGGGGGGCGGGCCGACGGCCTCAGGGGTCCCCTGCCGACCGTGGCGAGATCGCCCCGTTCAGAAAGCGGCCGAGAAAGGCGGCTGTCCGCTCCACACACCCGGGCAGGGTCAGGGGGTTGTGCTGGCCGCCGGGGTAGCCGAAGAACTCGTAGGAGGGAGGCGCCCGGCCCAGGCCCCGGAGGACCTGGTCCAGGCGTTGGGCCTGGGAGAACGACACCACCTCGTCGGCGGTGCCGTGATGGATCTGAATGGCCGGCAGGCTAGTGGCGAAGAGCACCGCCGAGCGCCGTACCAATTCCTTCCTTACGCTGGCCGCAG
>JAUQOX010000234.1 GCA_030550695.1 Gemmatimonadota bacterium
ACTTCACCTCTTTGCCTTCGCGCTGCACCGTCACCATCTGGTGAAGGACGTATTCCGGGTAGCCTTGCGGAAGCCCCAGGGCCTGAAGCCCCGCCCTTACCCGGGTCACCGTGCTGTGGTGATCCGCCCCCTGGACGTTGATGGCATGGTGGAAGCCCCGCTCCCACTTGGTGAGGTGGTAGGCCACGTCGGGCAGGAAATAGGTGGGAGTCCCGTCGGAGCGGATCATGACCCGATCCTTCTGGTCCCCGAAGTCCGTCGTGCGAAGCCAAAGGGCTCCGTCCCGGCGGTAGACCTTCCCCGTGGCTTCCAGGGCCCGGACCGTAGCCTCGACACGACCCTCGGTGTACAGGGACGATTCCAGATAGTACCGATCGAAACGCACCCGGAAGGCTGACAAATCCTCGTCCTGTTCCTTGCGCAGGCGCTCCACCGCAAAGCGGCGGAAGAAATCGATGGTCTCGGCCGAGCCGTCGTCTCGAAGGCGCTCCCCCTCCTTTTCCAGGAGTTCTTTGGCGATCTCCAGGATATATTCCCCCTGATACCCCCCCTCCGGGACCTCCACCCCTTGCCCCAGCAGCTGCAGGTAGCGGGCCCTCACACTCAAGGCCAGCAGCTCCATCTGGCGGCCGGCATCGTTGTAGTAGAACTCCCGGTGCACCCTCCACCCGGTCCACTCCAGCAGGTTCGAGATGACGTCTCCCAGGGCCGCCTGCCGACCGTGGCCCAGATGCAAGGGGCCGGTGGGGTTGGCGGAGACGAACTCCACCATGACCGGCCGGCCCTGCCCGAGCTCCCAGCGTCCGTACGAGGCGTCCCGGTGGAGGATCTCCAGCAGGCTATCTGCAAGGGCTGAGCTGGAAAGGTGCACGTTCAGAAAGCCCGGGCCCGCCACATCCACCCTTTGAGCCCCCATGCGGCCCAGGTCCAAGCGGGCCTTCACCTCTTCAGCCAGCTCCAGGGGTTTCCTCCCCAGACGGGAGGCCGAAATCAGCGCCGCGTTGGTCGCCCATTCTCCATGGGCCGGATCCTTCGGCCGTTCCAGCCGCACCTCAGGTTTCTCCAGGCCCAGCTCCCGGAGGACACGCTCCAGCTCTTCTCGGATGGCGGACTCGGACATGGCGGCTCAGGCCGAACCTCCGGACGACGACGCTCCCGCCGCCACCTCTTCCCTCTTCCCCGCCTTGGCGCCGCCCTCCTCACCTCCCCCTTTTTCCTCCCGGGCCGCGGCCTTCTTGTAGGCCTCACTTCGGTAATCCGTGATATAGAAACCGCCTCCTTTGAACAGAAAACCGGCGCCGCCCGAGAGGATCCGGGATGCTTCGACCCCACAGGCGGGACAACGGGCACGCGGTTCGTCGGTGATCCTCTGGAATTGCTCGAAGCGATGCCCCTCCGGGCAGAGGTATTCGTAGGTAGGCATGTTCCGCATCACCTCCCGATGACGTCCTTGGAAAAGGATCTGTGGCGAAAAGCTAATCAGGGGAGCCCGGGCTCACCACGGGTCGGACTTGGCCGGCAGAACAGCCCCCACGGTGGCCGGACCACCCTTGTCGTGGCCCTCCGCCCGGCCTACCGCCGGCCGATAGCCTCGTCCGATCCCATGGCCGGAACTCCCCGGGTGCCCTTCCCTTGAGCGCGGCGCCTCCCTCGGCTGCCCCGGCGCCGCCAAGAACAATGTCAACCCTCGTCGTAGGTTCCCCATACCTCCCGCAGGGTCTGGCTGATCTCGCCCAGGGTGGCCGAAACCTTGACCGCCTCGATGATGGGGGGAAGCAGATTCTCGTTCCCCAGCGCCGCCTCCCGCAACCGCCGAAGCCGGGCAGCCACGGCCTCCCCGTCGCGCCGGGATCTCAAGGCCGCCAGGCGCCGACACTGCTCGGCCTCCAGGGCCTGGAAATCAGGGCGGGGGAGAGGGGGAGGAGGGGCTCCCTCCTGGAAGGCGTTCACCCCCACCACCACCCGCTTGCCTTGCTCCACCTCCTGTTGGAAGCGATAGGCTTCCCGGTGGATCTCTTCCTTCATGAAGGACACGGCTTTGGCGGCCCCTCCCAGGGCCTCGATGCGACCCAGGTAGTCCCTGGCCCGCGCCTCCACGGCGTCCGTGAGGCTCTCCACGTAGTAGCTCCCCCCCAGGGGATCTGCCGTGGCCGTGACACCCGACTCATGGGCCAGGATCTGCTGGGTCCGCACGGCCAGAAGGGCAGATTCCTCGGAAGGAAGGGCCAACGCCTCGTCGAAGCCGTTGGTGTGGAGCGACTGTGTGCCCCCCAAGACGGCGGCCAGGGCCTGGATCGTGACCCTGACCACGTTGTTCAGGGGTTGCTGGGCCGTGAGGGTGGAGCCACCCGTCTGGGTGTGGAAGCGAAGCCTGGAGGAGAGGTCGCTGGCACCGTAGCGCTCCCGCATCAGCCGTGCCCAGAGGCGCCGGGCCGCCCGGAACTTGGCCACTTCTTCGAAGAGGTCGTTGTGTGCCGCAAAGAAGAAGGATATCCGCGGGGCAAATTCTTCCAGGGGGATCCCCGCGGCCAGAGCGCGCTCCACATACTCGAGGCCGTTGGCAAAAGTGAAAGCCAGCTCTTGGGGTGCCGTGGCTCCCGCCTCCCGCATGTGGTATCCGGACACGGAAACGGTGTTCCAACGAGGCACCTCCCTGGCGCAGAAAGCCATGATGTCGGCGACGAGCCTCAGGCTCGGCTCCACGGGATAGATATAGGTTCCCCGGGCCACGTACTCCTTCAAGATGTCGTTCTGCACCGTGCCTCGGAGTCGGTGACGGGGGATCCCCCGCTCGTCGGCCAAGGCGACGTACAGGGCCAGTAGGATAGCCGCGGTGGCATTGAGGGTCATGGAGGTGGACACGTCCTCCAGGGGGATCCCCTCGAAGAGGATGCGCATGTCGTCCAAGGAATCGATGGCCACCCCAACCCTCCCCACCTCCCCTCTGGCCATGGGATGGTCGGAGTCGTAGCCCATCTGGGTGGGGAGGTCGAAGGCCACGGAAAGGCCGGTCGTCCCCTGCTCCAGAAGGTAGCGGTAGCGCCGGTTCGTCTCCTCGGCCGTCCCGAAACCTGCGTACTGGCGCATGGTCCAGAGCCGGTCTCGGTACATGCCCCGGTGAATCCCCCGGGTGAAGGGGAACTCTCCCGGGTCCTCCAGCTCGAAGGGCTCCTCCGGTGCCCGGTAGAACAGCTTCACCGGGATCCCGCTCGGCGTCAGGACCGGTGGCGGCTCCCCGTTCGCCTTGTTGTCCTTCATGGCCCTTCTCCTCCTGCCCGGGGCCCCTCGCCCGACGCCCGTTCCTCCAGGGGCGAGATCTCCAGCAAGGCCTGGTCTTTCTCCACCGCCTCCCCCGCCTCTACCGCCACCCGCGAGACCCGGCCCGCGGCCTCGGCCCGCAGTTCGTTTTCCATCTTCATGGCCTCCACCACCAAAAGGGCCTGTCCCTCCACCACTTCGTCGCCTTCCCTCACCTCCACCTTCACAACCAGGCCGGGCATGGGGGCTCGAAGGGTCCATTTCCCTCCCTTGACCTCCCGAGACCCCGCCCAGCGGTTCAGCGCCAGCCTTCGCTCGTCCTCCACCACGGCCTCCAGCCGCCACCCGTCCACTTCCAGGACCCACCGACCCCCCTTGCCCCGTCGTCCCGAGATCCGGTAGGAGCGGGACCCCACCAGCAGGGAAGCCACCGGTGTTCCTGGTACGGGGGCCCACGCCACCTCCCGGGGAGTCCCGTCCACGCGAACCTCCCCCTTCCCCAGCTCCACCTGGAGTTCCCGACCCGCCGTTCGCACCCGATACCGCATCGAGACTCAAAACCCTCCTTTTCTCACCGCCACGGCCAGGGTCTCCACATGGGCCGTCTGGGGAAACAGATCGAACGACCGGACCGACTCCAGCTGGAAAGCGCCCGCCAGGCGACGGAGATCCCGGGCCAGGGTGGCCGGGTCACAGCTCACGTAGATGACTCGGCGAGGCGGTTCAGCCGCCAATACCTCCAGGACCCGAGGGTGCACCCCCCCCCTGGGCGGATTCAACACCACGAGATCCGCGGGCAGGATCCCTCCCAACACCTCCTCCACCCGCCCCTCCACCACCCGATAGGTCGGCCCCCCTCGAGCCTTGGCCACCCGAACGGCCAGGGGATCGGCTTCCACGCCCACCACCTCCCACCCCTCCTCAGCCAGCTTCCGCCCCAGGATTCCGATGCCCCCGTAAGCGTCCACCACCCGCCGGGCACCTCCCTCCTGCGCCTTCCGGGCCACCTCCAGCACCGCCCCATACAACTCCGCTGCAGCCTCCAGGTTCACCTGGACAAAGGCTCCCCCCTCCCCCTCCACCCGCTCTCCCAGGTAGTCCAAGGCTACCGCCCTCCCCCCCGCCAGGTGCCGCGGTTCTTCTCCTTTCCCTTCCCTCCAGAGCGAGGCCAGCCCCGGCACCAGGCTCAGCAGACCCTCCGGGTCGCCGTGGCGCCGGGGGGCGGCGGGGGGGGGGGGGGGGGGGGGGGGGGGCCGGGGGGGGGGGGGGGGGGGGGGGGCGGGGGGGGGGGGGGGGGGGGGGGGGGGGGGGGGGGGGGGGGGGGGGGGGGGGGGGGGGGGGGGGGGGGGGGG